>RFPF01000195.1 GCA_009926295.1 Planctomycetia bacterium | reverse complement strand
TGGGTGTGCTCGATTACTATGGCTCTCTCAACCTGATGTGGCTTCGCGACCTCGATCCGATAGTTAATCCGGGCGGAAAGCAATTTCTGCTGCAATCGCTCTTCGGTCACTCGGGGTGGTACGCTGAATATCTTACGCTCGCTATACCTACCTGTCTGGTCATCTTGGCCCTGAGGGTTCCATTTTGGATTCGGGCGACCGCAATTCTCTTCGCTCTCGCGTTGGGCGAGAACCTCACGCTGGTGCAGCCACGTGCGCACGGGGAACACGAACATCGTGACGGCGAGCGCGATCACGAGCATCATCGAAAGACCTGCGACCATGTGCCCGCTCGCCGCCAGCCCGGCGTAGCCTGCGGCGAAGAGGAGCCAGCCCGCGGCCAGCGTCGTACGGGGCTCTCGCCGATCGGAGAGCCGGCCGGCGCGGCTCGCCGTGACGCTCTTCACGAAGCTCACCACGAGCCACACGAGCGGGATGAAGGCCTGCGGCACGCCGAGATCAGCCGCTCGCAACAATAAAAACTGCTCGCTCGACGCGCCGAGCGCCCACACGGCGACGCTTCCGAGCAGCGGCCACTGCCGCAGGTCGAGCCGGCCGGTGGGTGCCGTCGTCGCCGGGCCGGTCGTGATCCGCGGCGGATCACGGACGAGCCGCCAGATGACCGCGAGCGTGACGATCCCGGGCAGAAGCGTAAGCAGGAAGAGCGTCCGCTCGCGGCCCGGATAGAGAAGCAGAAAGAGCATCGCGACGAGCGGGCCGAGCGCGGCCCCGGCATGATCGAGGGCGCGGATGTGTCCGAACGCGCGGCCGCGGCTCGCCACGGGCACGAGGTCGGCCACGAGCGCGTCGCGCGGCGCCGTGCGGATGCCCTTGCCGAAGCGGTCGGCGGCCCGCACGACGACCGCGCCCAAGGGAGTCGCGACGAGGCCCATCAGCGGCCGCACGAGTGCCGACAGTCCGTAGCCGAGGAGAATCAGCGGCCGCCGGCCGAGGCGATCGGAGAGGGCCCCCGCTGGCAGCCGGACGACGGCGGTGACGAGATTCGCGATTCCGTCGAGCAGCCCCACGCTCACGGCCGACCCACCGAGTTCCCGCATCACGAACGCCGGCAGGAGCGGATAGATCGCCTCGCTCGATAGATCGGTGAGAAAACTTGTCCAGCCGAGGCCACGGATCGTGGGCGGAAGGGGCGGATCAGGGGGTGGTGAGGTCTGCTGCATGGCCGGTGGTCACCACGTTATATTCCCCTGCTCTACCGATCCGCCTTCCCATCCCGAAAGGTCTCACCATGCCAGCCGCGAAGTTTTCCCGCCGTGATGTCCTCTCCGCTGCCGCTGGCCTGGCCGCCGCCGGCTCGATGCTGCCCGCCGCCCGCGCCGAACACGGCAATCTCAACCTCGGAATCCAACTCTATTCGCCGCGGCTATCCCGTGGACGAGGCCCTCAAGCACGCCCGCGATCTCGGATTCCGGTTCGTCGAATTCTATCCGGGCATGTATCCGCTCAACTCGACGCCCGAGCAGATTGCCGCCATGAATAAGACGCTCGCCGCCCTCGGGCTCACGATCAGCGCGCATGGCGTCAACGGCTTCGGTGGCGATGCCGCTGCCAATCGCAAGGTCTTCGAGTTCGCCAAGGCCGCCGGCATCCGCACACTCTCCGCCGATCCCGCGCCCGAGGCGTTCGCGAGCCTCGACGAGCTCGTGAAGGAATTCGACATCCGGGTGGCGATCCACAACCATGGCCCCAAGCACCGCTACAACAAGGTGCTCGACGTGCTCCATGCGATCGAAAAGCACGACGACCGGATCGGTGCCTGCGCCGACCTCGGCCACTTCATCCGCTCGGGCGAGAACCCCGTCGAGGTGATCCGGCTCCTCAAAGGCAGGCTCTACGGCGTGCACCTCAAGGACTTCCAGGACATGCAGGAGAAGACAAAGGGCGTGATCCTCGGCAAGGGACACCTCGACGTGCCGGCCGTGTTCGCCGCCCTCGAGCAGGTCGACTTCCCGGCCGACGGCGCCCTGTCGCTGGAATACGAGGAAAACCCGAAGGATCCGCTCGCCGACATCAGGGAGTGTCTCGAGGTGGCCCGCGGCGCCCTGGCCGCCGCGTAACGACGGGCGGCTGGATGCCGAGCCGTCACGTGAGGGCAGCTACGCGTTGCGGACGTGCCAGCCGGCACGGCGACCGGCGGCGAGATCGAGGTCAGGATCGTCGCCGACGAGCAGCAGCTCCGCCGGGCCGCATCCGAGCCGCTCCTCCACGCAGCGGAAGAACTCCGGGGCGGGCTTCCGCCAGCCCAGTTCGGACGACGCAAACACGTGGGGCACGAGCACGAGCGGCTCCACGTGGCGGGCGATCTCGTGCAGCCGCTCGTCGAAGTTGCTCGCCAGCGCGACGGTGAGGCCGGCGCCGAGCGCGTGCCGCACGAGCGCCAAACCCTGGTGCGTCGGTCGCCAAGCCGTCGGTCGCCCGAAGTGGTCCCACAGGTCCGCGAAGATCATCTCCGTCTCGGGTCGACCGGCGAACACGTCGGCCACGATCGCCCGCCAACGCTCCCGCTCCCGCTCCCGGTCGGTGGCATGGGGCGTGGCCGCCCGGGCATCGATCGATTCCTGCCGCCGCCATGCACGCCGGAACGACCGCTCGATCGCGGCGACCCCCTCCTCGATACCGTGCCGTGCAGCCGCCCGTTGGTAGGCCACCGCCACGGAAGGATGCGGTTCGACGAGCGTCCCGACCACGTCGAACACCACCGCCCGCACGCCGGCCGGGATCGCGAGGTCCAGCGGGCCGCTGGAGGCGCCCGCGGCGGTGCCGTCGACGGTACTCATGTTCCACCTAGCGCCGCGGTATCAATCCCAGGTCGAGGCCGAACACGAACATCATCAGCGTGAGGATGACCGCGAGGCCGACGTACGAAAGCAGGCCGACGACGCCCTCGCTGGGCGGCTTGCCCCGGATCCACTCGTACGCCAGAAACACCATATGCCCCCCGTCGAGAACGGGGATGGGAAGGAAGTTCACGACCGCCAGATTGGCGCTGAGCATCGTCAAAAACAGGAGGAACCGACTGAACCCCTCTTCGGCCGACCTGCCGGCCTGCTTTGCTATCTCGATGGGGCCGCCGAGCAGCCGGGGGCTGATCTGGTTGCTCGTGAGCTTGTGCAGGAACTTGTACACCAGCGACAGGTCGTCGACCGCACGCCCGGATCCGAGCCGGAGCGCCGCAAGCGCCGAATCCGCCCGCACCATCCGGTAGACAGGCTCGAAGAGCAGGCCGCGGTCGAGAACCTGCCGGCCTGGATCCTCGACGGGGACGAGCGTCACATCGCGCTTGGATCCGTCGGCTCCCACGACCTCGAGCGCGAGCGTGGTGCCGTCTTCGACCTGTTGCAACGCCGCCATCACGTACGGCCAGCTCGGCGAACGCTCGGAGAGCTCGAGGCCTTCGTCGGGCCCGTCCGCCTCGCGTCCCGGTGCCTGGAATCGCACGCGGACAACCCGGTCGCCGGGCACGATCCCCGCACGCGCCGCCGGGCCGTCGGTGGCGACAGCCGCCACCAGCGCATCCACCCCGACCGCCACGCCGAGTGTCGAAACCGCCGCCGGACTCGTCGGCCAGCGCGACTCCTCCAGCCAATCGACCTCGCGGGGCACCGCCTCCACCACCTCCGTCCCGCCGCCGTCCCGGACCAGGTCCAGGCGGACGCTTTTGCCGACGAGCGCCCGCAGCCGGTCGTCGAGCGCGAGCGGGTCGCCAACGGGGTCACCGTCGACCGCGACGATCCGGTCGCCGGCGCGGATGCCCGCGCGGGCCGCGGGCGAGTCGTCCTGCACCGCCCTCACCGGCAGGGCCGTCATCGCCATCCCGGTCGTTCGCTGCGGCTGCGCCGGCAGTTCGACATCGAGCGGCTCGGCCGCCCCGCCCTTCCGCGTCATGCGCTCGATGGTGAGACGCACCGGCCGGTCGACCCGGTCAGAGAGCGCCGCGACGAGCTCGGCGTACGTCCGCACCGGCACGCCGTCGACCGCACGGATGGTGTCGCCCGCCGCGAGCGCCGGGGCGGCCCTGCCGGCGGCGCCGGGCAGGCCTTCCTTCAGGTCGGCGGGCAGTGTCAGTGAAAACGGGCTCGTCACCCCGACCGTAGGCACGCCGAGGTCGGTATCGGGGTGGAGGAGCACCGTGCGGGTCGATCCATCGGCGGGACGATGGATCGTGAACTCGACCCCCTTCGTCACGTCGCCGAGCGTCACGCCCTTCTGCAAATCGGAGAAGATCGGGTTTTTCTGCCCACCGATCGCAGTGATCTGGTCGCCCGTCCGGAGGCCCGCCCGCCACGCCGCGCCACCCGGACGCACGCCCGAGACCTCGCAGGTGAGTTCCCGCACGCCGAGGCCGAAGGCCAACGATGCCATCAGGACGGCGAAGATCACGTTCATGATCACACCTGCCGAAATGATCGCCATCCGCTCCGGCACGCTTTGGGCGGGATAGCTGCGCGGATCCCACGCCCGATGCGGCCCCGCCACGGGCTCCGGCGGCAGGTCGCCCGATTCCAGTGCCGCGCGGGCCCGCTCGGCCTCCGTCGCAGCGGCGGCCGGGTTGTCGTCCTGGCCGAGCATCTTCACGTAGCCGCCGAGCGGCAGTGCGCCGATGCCGTATTCCGTCTCACCCCACTTCACACTGGCGAGCTTGAGGCCGCCCACGTCGAACCCGAGGAAGAACTTCTCGCACTTCACCCCGCACGCCTTGGCGACGAGGAAGTGGCCGAGTTCGTGGACGAAGATCACGAACCCGAGGCCGAGGGCGACCTGGAGGATCACCCACCAGCTGGCAGGCTGGACGATCCATTGCAGCCACGTCGTCGCCATCACACACACGCCCACTTGGCCACCTCCTGCCTGGCCCAGGCGTCGAGGCGACGGACGTCGTCGAGCGAGGGATCTGATTGGAACGGATGCTCTCCGAGCACCCTCTCGCAGACCGCCGCGATGTCGGTGAACGTGAGATCGCCTTCGAGGAAACCCCGCACCGCCTCCTCGTTGGCCGCATTGAGCACCGCACCGGACGTGCCACCCCTGGCGGCCGCCTCGTGCCCGAGCCGCAGCGCCGGAAACCGGGCGACGTCCGGCGGCTCGAAATCCAACGACATCGCCCACGCCTGCTCGAACCTGCGTGTGGGTCCGGTCACGCGATCGGGGAAGGAAAGGGCGTACTGGATCGGCAGCCGCATGTCGGGCGGACTCAGCTGGGCGATCACCGAGCCGTCGACGAACTCGACGAGCGAATGCACGATCGACTGCGGGTGGACGACCACCGCCAGACGCTCGGCCGGCACGCCGAACAGCCACCTCGCCTCGATGAGTTCCAGCGCCTTGTTCATCATGGTCGCCGAGTCGATCGTGATCTTCCGGCCCATCGACCACGTCGGTGGCTGCCGCGAGCGAAGCCGCCGGCCAGGTGCGGAACGGGCCGCCGCTGGCGGTGAGCACGATCCGCTCCACCTCGGCCACGCTGCCCGAACGAAGGGCCTGGTGGATGGCGGAATGCTCGCTGTCGACCGGCAGGATCCGGGCGCCGGTCCGGGCGGCGAGGTCCATCACCAGGGGCCCGGCCATCACGAGCGTTTCCTTGTTCGCAAGCGCGACCGTCTTGCCTGCCTCCACGGCCGCCCAGGTGCTCCGCAAGCCGGACGCGCCCGCGATCGCAGACACGACACGATCCACCTCCGGAGCCTGCACGAGTTCGTCGAGCACGTCCGCCCCCACCGCGAGGTGGGTTCCGGACGGGAGGTCGGCGGGGTCGAGGCCCTGCGCGGCGGCCGGGTCGACCACCACCACGTAGCGCGGCCGGCAGGCCCGCGCCTGCTCCACGAGGCCCGCGCCGATCGGCAACGGCCGCCA
>RFPF01000194.1 GCA_009926295.1 Planctomycetia bacterium | reverse complement strand
CGTTCCGCCTGCGACCGCGTGTTGGTGAACACGAGTGTCGTGGCCGCGCGGTCGATCGCAGCCACGACCTGCGGCAGGAGCCTCATGCCCATGTGGCCGGCCCACGGAAACCGTTCCATCGGCTCGGGCACGAGCGTCTCGATCGACAGCCGACGTTCGATCGTGGCTGACACCAGCCGCGAATCGGCTGTCCCCGCGGGGCCGACGAGGGCGGAGACCGCTTCTGCGAGGTTCGCCAACGTCGCCGACAGGCCCCACGTCACGGCCCCTGGCCGGAGGCTGCGGAGCCGGGCCAGCGCGAGCTCGGTCTGCACGCCGCGCTTCGTCGCCAGGAGCTCGTGCCATTCGTCCACGATCACGGTTTGGAGCGGGGCGAAGATCTCGCGGGCGTCGTCGAGCGACAGGAGAATCGAGAGCGACTCGGGCGTGGTCACGAGCGCCGGCGGCCAGGCCGACTTGAGCCGCCGCCGGTCGGCGGCCGACGTGTCGCCCGTGCGCAGGCCCACCGTCCAGCCCGGCGCGACACCGTCCGGACCGCGCAGCGGCTCCTCGAGCGCCTGCACGGTGTCGCTCGCGAGCGCCTTGAGCGGCGTCACCCAGAGCACGCGCACCCCGGGCTCTGGCGCCGCGCCGTCCGCTGCCGTCCGCGATCGCTCGAGGGCGCCGAGCCAGGCGGCGAGCGTCTTGCCCGTGCCGGTCGGGGCATGGACGAGGCCGCTTTGGCCGGCGGCCATCGCATCCCAGACCTCGGCCTGGAAGGGAAACGGCGTCCAGCCGCGGCCGCGATACCACGCCGTGATCGTCGCGCGCTCCGGCGACGCGCCGCGGACCGGCCGGCGGGAGACGCGCACCCGCGTCATGACGCGTCCCCCGGAGTCGCGACGGCGTCGATCAACGCCACGAGGTCCGCGAGCGAGTTGGCGTCGGCGGGCTGCTTGTCGCGCCGCCAGCGCACGATCCGGGGAAACCGCACCGCCACTCCCGCCTTGTGCCGGGTCGAGCGCGACACCCCCTCGAACGCCAGTTGGAACACGAGCGTCGGCGAGCAGATCCTCACCGGCCCGTGCTTCTCGAGCGTGGTCGTGCGGACGATCCGGTCCACCTCCACGATCTCGGCGTCGGTGAGCCCGGAGTAGGCCTTGGCGATCGTCACGAGCCGTCCCTCGTGCCATACGCCGAGCGTGTAGTCGCTGTGGAGCCCGGCCCGCCGGCCGTGCCCCGCCTGCGCGTAGAGGAGCACGGCGTCGATCTCGAGCGGCTCGATCTTCCACTTCCACCAGTCGCCGCGGGTGCGGCCCGTGCCGTAGCCGCTGGCCAGACGCTTGAGCATCAGCCCCTCGACGCCGCGCTCGCGGGCCGTCGCCCGGGCCGCCGCGAGCTCGGCCCATGTCTCGGCGTCGATCCGCGGCGAGAGCTGCAGCGTGGCGCCGCCGGCGGGAAACGTCGGCAGGGTCCAAGCGGATCGGCCGCCGCTCGGCGAGGGGCAGGCCCCGGAGGTCGTGTCCCTCCGCCTCGAGCAGATCGTAGGCCACGAAGGCGCAGGGGACCTCGGCGAGCACCTTCTTCGTCGCGCGGCGGCGGCCAATCCGCTTGGAGAGCGCCGTGAATCCCAGCAGGGTCTGCGCGCGGACCGCCAGCAATTCGCCGTCGAGCACGGTGCCGTCGGGCAGGGCTGCGGCCGCGGCGACGATCTCGGGAAACGACTCGTTCGCCAGTTCCTCGCCCCGCGTCCAGACCGAGCAGCCCCCACCGCGGCGTACGATCTGAACCCGTGCCCCGTCCCACTTCCACTCCGCCTGCCATTCCGTCGGTTGCCCGAGCGACTCCGGCGGCTCGTCGAGCGCGGTGGCGAGAAAGAAGGGATAGGGCCGCTGCGAGTCGGCCTCCGTCGGCTCCGTGGAGAAGAGCCGGTGGTAGTCGGCGGCGGTCTCGACGCCGCCCATGAGCCGGTGCGTCATCACGGCGGCATCGATGCCGGCCACCTCCGCGAGCGCCCGCGCGACGAGCGTCCGCGAGACGCCGACACGGCAGCCGCCCGTGAGCAGTTTGTGCCACACGATCCGCTCGTCGGGCCCGAGTCGCCGCCACGCGTCGTGGACGAGCTCCTTCTTCCGCGCGTCGTCGGCGTGCCGCAGCGGCTCGACCGTGTCGCGGATCCAGCCGGCGAGGCCGCGGTGGTCCACGGCAGCCTCGATCTCGCCATGAGGCAGGACGAGGGCCAGCGTCTCCGCAAGGTCGCCGACCTGCGCGTAGCACTCCTCCAGCAGCCACAGCGGAATGCCCGCCGCTTCCGCGGCCCACTCGCGGAGCAGCGTCGTGGACATCCCCCGCGACTGCCGGCCTCCCGCGAGGAGCCGCAGCGCACACGCGGCGTCGTCGTCCGGCGCGGTACGGAAGTAATCGGTGAGCGCCGCGAGCTTCTCGGTGGTGCTCGTCGTCGCGTCGAGCCGCCAGTAGAGCGCCGCAAACTCCCTCATGCGGCCTCCCCGACGGCGGCCTCGGAATCGGTCGCGGTCGGCGGATCGTCGTCCGCCGGGCCGTCGTCGTCGGGGGGAGGCTCGCCGGTGAACTGCGTGGCGAGCGGTGCGGCGTCGAGCCCGCGTTCGCGCAGCAGCCGGGCGAGCGAGTCGCTCGCGCCGTGCGTCACCAGCACCCGCCGGGCCCGCGACGCCTCGATCGCGGCGAGCAGTCCGGGGAAGTCGGCGTGGTCGGAGAGGATGAACCCGCGCTCGCAGCCCCGCCGCCGGCGGATCCCGCGCACGGTCATCCAGCCCGACGCGGGCGCCACGCGCGTCTCGCCGAACAGCCGTAGCCAGCGGCTGCCGGCCACCGATGGCGGCGCGATGACGAGCGCCCGGCCGTCACCGACCCGCCGCGCCCGCGGCGGTACGCCGTCGATCGGCGGCAGCCGCACACCGCTGTCGCGGTAGGCCCGCACCATCTTCATGACGGCGCCGTGCGCCACGATCGGCCCGATCGACGGATCGACAAGGGCCGCGATGCGCTGCGCCTTGCCGAGCGCGTAGGCGAGGATCACGCTCGTCCGGCCCGCCGCCTGGTTCTCCCGCCACCACGCGTTGATCGCCGCGGCCACCGTCTCCGGCTCGGCCCAGCGGTAGATCGGCAGCCCGAACGTGGATTCCGTCACGAAGACGTCGGCCTCGACATGCTCGAACGGGTCGCAGGTCGGATCGGCCTGCAGCTTGTAATCGCCGGTCACCACCCACGTGATGCCGGCGTGCTCGATCCGCACCTGTGCCGACCCGAGCACGTGCCCCGCGGAATGAAACGACACCCTCACGCCGTCGATAGAGATCGACTCGCCGAAGCGGAGGGTGTCGATCGCCGCCGATCCGCCGATCCGCTCCCGCAGCACGAGCTTGCCCCGGGCCGCACACAGGTAGCGGTCGCAGCCGGGCCGCGCATGGTCCGAATGTGCGTGCGTGACGATCGCCCGCGGCACGCGCCGCCAGGGATCGACGTAAAAATCGCCCTGCCGGCAGTAGAGGCCCGCGGGCGTGAGTTCGAGCAGGTCGGCCATGCCCGTAGCGTAGGGCCTGCCGCCGTGTCGCCCAACTCACCCCGGTAGGACAGGCTGCAGCCTGTCACTGCCTCGAGCCATGCGCGCCGGCTTCGGGCTCCCCATATCCCGTCGCCGGACGCTCACTGCGCCCCTCCGTGGGCTTCGTTCGCTCGGAGTCACAGGCGCTGCGCCATCCATGGCTCCGCTGGTGACTCACGCCGGCTCCCGGGACGCGGGGAGCCCGAAGCCTCCTCAACTGGAATCGGGGAGGCGAGGGGTTGCCCCCGTACCATTGAGACGGCGTATCTGACCAGCGAAGCCATGGATGGCGCAGCGCAGGCAGATCCGAGCGAGCGGAGGCCAGGATGGCCGTAGTGAGCGTCCGGCGAGATGGCATGGGGCAACCCCGATCCGGCGCGCTTCCAACCAGGCATGACAGGCCGAAGCCTGTCCTGCGCGATCGTCAGCGGTAGGCTTGCGCGCCGACGGCGGGGAAGCGGTAGCCGCCGAAGCCGAACGGGGCGTAGACGGGCCAGTCGCCCGGCTTCACGCCCGGCGGAAGGCCGTACATCTTCCACTTCCACGTGGGCGTCCGCGGGTTCGTCGGCGGCACGAAGTACCGCGGCCGCCCGTGGCTCGTCACGTAGGGCGAGCGGCCCGGTGCGTACGGAGCCTGCCGCTGCGGGGTGCCGTGCGACAGCGGCTTCGGCTCGCCAACGCGACTGACGTCCGCGGCCATGGCCACGGGGCACGCCAGCAGCGCGAACGTGAGACTGGCGAAGCGCAGCATGGGAAGCCTCGGAGGCGGCACGGACTCTCCGGGGTACATCGGCGTTTCCGGCGGGGAAACTTGGGAAATTCGCCGGCCTATTTTTTCGGCCTGGCCGGGCGTTTGGCGGGCTTGTCCTTCGGGGCTCTGTCCCAGCGGACGGCTATCGGCAGCCCGAACGCCTTCTCGAAGAGTTCGGTGCGGCGCTCGGCGCCCCAGATGTCGACCTGCGGCTCCTCGTCGGCCACGATCGCCAGCACGACGCACTCGTCGGCGACGCGGGCGACCACGTCGCGCACCTGCTGGGAACGGCTGCGGTCGAGGCCGCCGGCGAGGCGGAGGATCGCCGCCATGCGCTGCACGCGCTGCTGGTCCTCGGCGGAGATGCGGGACAAGTTCTCGTGTTTGCGCTTGGGATGGGCGCCGCGGTGGTAGCGGGCCACGTTCGCGATGATCTCGAGATCGTGCGCGCGGACTCCGGGCAGTCGGCTGTTGCGGATCAGGTGGTAGCTGTGCTTGTGGTGCTGGTCGTAATTGATCACGTAGCCCACGTCCTGCAGCCTCGCCGCGATCTCGAGGAGCGACCGGTCGCCGGGCGGGAGTTCGAGCGGTCCGGCGAGCTGCTCGTAGATCCGGCCCGCCAGGAGCGCCACGTGCCGGCCGTGCTCGATCTCGCCGGAGCACGCCGCGGCGAGCCTCTCGATCGCCTCGTCACGGTGCCGGGGATCGGCCGCGTCGGCGGCCTCGCCGCCGAGCAGTTCCTCGATCATTTCGCGGACGAGTCCGTCGCGCACGCCACGGGTGTGGATCACGAGCGTGTTGACGCGGAACCGCGTGAGTAGTGCGTCGACGATCGTGAGGCCTGCGAGGATGATGTCGGCGCGGTCTGGGGTCATGCCGGCCATGCCCCGGCGGGCCCGCAGCGGCATCTTTCCGAGGCGGTCGAGGAGGTGCCGAACCTCAGCCTGCGACACCTTGTAGCCCGCGACCGGCACGTCGACCTGCTTCTTCGCGGCCATGATCAGTTCGGCGAGGGTCGTGAAGGTCCCGCCCGAGCCGACGAGAAAGTGCGGGGCGAAGAGCGGGCGCGAGGTCCGCTTCTTGAGGCAGGCGTCGACCTCCTTCGCGAGCCGTTCGAGGTCGGCGGGCGCGACGCTCTCCCCGAGCCCGAACTGCTCGGTCAGCCGAACCGCGCCGAGGGGTGTCGAGAAGATCGACTCGATGAGACCTCCGGTGGCGAAGATGATCTCCGTGCTGCCGCCTCCGATGTCGGCCACGATCACGTTCCTGCCCGACAAATCGAAGGCATGCTGAACGCTCGAGAAGGCGAGGCGGGCCTCGCGGTCTCCCGGGATCACCTCCACCTCGAGGCCCACCTCCTCGCGGACGCGCCGGCAGAACTCCGGCCCGTTGCGGGCCTCGCGCACGGCGCAGGTGGCGATCACGCGCAGGGCCGAAACCTGGTAGCCGGCGGCGATCTTCTTGAACGTGCGCAGGGCCTCGACCGAGCGGTCGATCGACTCGTCGTCGAGACGGCCGTGGGAGGAGACGCTGCGGCCGAGCCGCGTGGGCTCCCGCTCCTCGTCGAGGATTCGGTAGGCGCCTCCCCGCAGCACCTCCACGATCATCAGCCGCACGCTGTTCGACCCGATGTCGATCGCCCCGAG
>RFPF01000193.1 GCA_009926295.1 Planctomycetia bacterium | reverse complement strand
AGGCAGGCTGGAACCATCGCTACCGCGCCGCACAGGGCTCGTCGGGCGGAAGTTCCGGTGGCTCGTCCGGCGGATCCTCGGGCGGCAGTTCGGGCGGGTCGTCCGGTGGCAGTTCCGGCGGCTACGCGTCGTCCGGGTCGTCGGGCGGCAGCTACGGCTCGTACGGCTCCTCAGGTTCGTACGGCAGCCACGGCTCACACCACGCGTACAAGCGGGCGATGCGGGCGGCCCGTCACTCCAGCCACGGCTCCTCCGGTGGCTCCTCGGGTGGTTCGTCCGGCGGCTCCTACTCTTACGGCGGATCGTCCGGTGGATCATCGGGCGGTTCGTCCGGCGGCGGCTCGTACGGGTCGTACGGCGGCTCCTCGTCGGCGGCCTACTCCAGCGGCTACTCGTCGATCTCGGGGATGTCGAGCAGCATGCCTGTCGAGTCGTATCGAGTGATCGACGCCGCCCCGAGCACGAGCGGCGAGGTGATCTCGAAACCCACTCCGGCCGCGACCGACTCGACGGCGCTCCCGGCCGATGCCGCGCTGCTCATCGTGAAGCTTCCGGCCGACGCCCGGATCTTCGTCAACGGCGCGAAGACGGCGGCGACCGGCGGCCTGCGACGGTACGTGTCGCGCGGCCTCGAGGCTGGCAAGGACTACGAGTACGTCGTGCGGATGGTCGTCGATCGCGACGGCACCCAGCACGAGGAGACGAAGGTCGTGTCGCTCACCGGTGGCGAGCGGACGACGATCGACTTCGCCGCGCCGGCCACGGCTGCCAAGGCGGCTCCCAAGACGAGCCTCACGCTCCACGTGCCCGCCGATGCGAAGGTGTGGCTCGCGGGCAACGAGACGTCGTCGCAGGGGGCGACTCGCCTCTTCGAGACGACGACCCTCCGCGATGGCGAGGCGTGGAAGAACTACGAGGTGCGGGTGACGCACGTGGTCGATGGCGAGGAGCAGTCGATCGTGAAGACGATCGACCTCGCCGCCGGCACGGCCGTCGAGCTCTCGCTCGACCCCTCGGCAACCCGGACGGCCGCGGTCGACACCACTGCGTCGATTCGCTGACACTCCGGGCCACGGACGCCCAAGACCGGGGCCCGATCACTCCCGCGCGGCCGCGAGCCGCGCGGGAGTTTTTTTGCGCGATGGTAGAGTGAGGGGTGAGTCATCATGCCGACCTCCGCCCCGATCCAGTGGACGACCGCCGCGCGAGCCGTGGCCTCCCTGCTGATCGCCACGTACATCGTCGCGGTCGTCCTGCCGCCGCTGGCCGGCCCGCCGCCGGCAAGCGCGCTGGCCAATCGCGCCCTACAGCCTTTTCGACCGCTGGTCGGCGCGCTCTACCTCGGGCATGGCTACCGGTTCTTCGCACCCGATCCGGGACCCGGCCACTCCATCCGCTGGATCGTGGAACGGGCCGACGGGTCGCAGGTCTCGGGCAGCCTGCCCGATCGCCTCGCCGACCGTCCCAGGCTCCTGTACCACCGGCGGTTCATGATCCCGGAGAAGATCGCCCCGCTCGTGCCCCCCTCCGACGCGCCGGACGAGGTGCGCCGTGCCGCCCGGGCCGACTGGCTGCCGCTGGTGAAGGGGCTCGCCGGTCAACTGCTTGAGCGTCACGACGGAGCGCGCGTCGAACTCGCCCTCGTCGAGCACTATCTGCCCGCTCCCGAGGAACTCATCGCGGCGGAGCAGGGCGGGGGTGGCGACCCCGACACGATGGCCGACATCGTCACACCTCTCGGTACATTCGCGCTGGCTGAGGCTGTCCTGCAATGACCACGACCTGGCCACATCCCACCGGCGGCCGGAGCGGCGGCTGGTGCGCCGCATGGCTGGCCGACTGGAACGCGTTCTGGTTCACCGCGTCCGACCCTCTGCCGCTGGGGGTCGTGCGCATCGCCACCGGCGCGATCCTCGCATGGTCGGCCTTCGTGTGGCTGCTCGACGCCCCGGCGTTCTTCGGGCCCGTCGCGTGGCTCCGTGCCGAGGACGTGTGGCGGATGAACGACCAGCCCTGGCAATGGAGCTGGTTTTTCGCGGCGCCGGAAGCCGCGACGCTGCTGACGATCGCGACGCTCGTCGCCGCCGTGTGCCTCACGCTCGGCCTGGCCACGCCGCTCGCGGCGATCGTATCGCTCGCGGGCCTCGTGAGCGCCGCGAACCGGGCCCCGCTCAACACGTTCGGCCTCGACGACACGCTCGGCATGTTGCTCGTGCCGCTCGTGGTCGGCCCTGCCGGGGCCGTGCTCTCGCTCGACTCGCTCCTCGGCCATCGATCCCCGCAGCCGAGCGTGCGGGCCAACATCGCCCTGCGGCTGCTGCAGGTGCATCTCTGCGTGGTCTACCTGTTCTCCGGATGTGGAAAGCTGCTCGGGGCGAGCTGGTGGGAGGGCACGGCCCTCTGGGGTGCGATCGCCAACGGCCAATACCGCACGCTCGACCTCACCGGCCTCGCCCGGCATCCGCTGGTGGTCAACGCCCTCACGCTCGGCACCCTGTGGTGGGAGGTGGGATACGCCGCCCTCGTCTGGCCCCGGCGCACGCGGCCCCTCGTTCTGGCGATGGCAGTGCCGGTGCACTTGGGAATCGGACTCGCGATGGGCATGATGGAGTTCGGCCTCGCGATGCTCGTCGCGAACCTCGCGTTCGTCCCCGCGGAAACCTTCCGGTCCCTCGCGTTCCGTTCCTCCACAACCTCCGAAAGAATCGCATGATCGACACGCTGGCAGTCGTCGGCGCCACCGGCGCCGTGGGCCGAATCATCGTCACGATGCTCCTCGAGCGGCAGTTCCCGGCGAAGCGGATCAAGCTGCTCGCCTCCGCCCGCTCGGCCGGCCGGACGCTCGAGGTCGCGGGCAAGTCGCTGTCCGTGGAGGAGATGACGCCGGAGTCGTTCGCGGGAGTCGACATCGCGATCGGCAGCACGCCCGACGAGGTGGCGGCCGAGTTCGTGCCGTGGGCGGTGGAGAGGGGATGCGTCGTGGTGGACGAGAGCGCCTACTACCGCATGAATCCCGACGTGCCACTCGTGATCCCGGAGGTGAACCCCGGCGCGCTCGCCGCCCACAAGGGGATCATCGCCAGCCCCAACTGCTCGACCACGCAGATGGTGATGGTGATGAAGCCGCTGCACGACGCAGCCCGAGTGAAGCGGGTGATCGTGAGCACCTACCAGGCCGTGAGCGGCGCGGGGCTTTCGGCCACGAAGGAGCTGGAGCAGGGGAGCGCCGCCTGGCTCGCCGGGGAGGCGCCGAAGCCGGCCGTATTTCCGCACCCGATCGCGGCCAACCTCATTCCCCAGATCGGCTCGCCGAAGCCCAACGGCTTCACGAGCGAGGAGATGAAGATGGTGTTGGAGACGCGGAAGATCCTCGGTGACGAATCGATCGCGGTGAGCGCGACGTGCGTGCGGGTGCCGGTGGCCAACGGCCACAGCGAATCGATTCTGATCGAGACCGAGAAGAAGCTCTCGGCCGAAGAGGCCCGCCGGCTGCTCGCCGGGTTCCCCGGAATCGTCGTCGTCGACGACCTCGGATCGAAGCGCTACCCGATGCCGCGCGACTCGAGCGGCCGCGACGAGGTGTTCGTGGGGAGAATTCGCGAGGATATCTCCTGCCCCAACGGCATCGCCCTGTGGTGCGTGTCGGACAACCTCCGCAAGGGGGCTGCGACCAACGCCGTGCAGATCGCCGAGCATCTCGCAAAGCGGTCATGACACCATGACCCGCACGATCTGCCTGCGGCTCGCCTACGAGGGCACGCGCTACTCGGGGTGGCAGATGCAGCCGGGGCGGGCGACGGTGCAGGGGGCGCTCGCCGCCGCGATCCGCGCGATCAGCGGAGAGGAGGTCGTGCCGCTCGGCTCGAGCCGCACCGATGCCGGCGTGCACGCGCTCGACCAGGTCGCGTGCTTCGCGAGTGGGAAGGACCTCGCCGCCGACGTGTGGGTGCGGGCGCTCAATGCCAGGCTGCCGCCGGACGTGACGGTGCTCGACGGCCGCGAGGTGCCTCCGGGCTTCGATCCCACGAGGGCGGCCGTCAGGAAGCGGTATCGCTACCGGATCCACGACGCGCCGTGGCGGCCGGTGCTCGAGCGGCAGCTCGTCTGGCGCTGGAAGTCGAGGCTCGATGCCGCGGCGATGCGGGCCGCCGCCGAGGTGCTCGTCGGGGAGCACGACTTCACGAGTTTCGAGACGACCCCCTCCCAACGCCTCTCGAAAGTGCGCACAATTCATTCGCTCGAGGTCTCTCGGCCGCCGCTCCACGACGACGCCCCCGGGGCCGAAATCTGGATCGAGGTCGAGGGAAATGGCTTCCTGTACAACATGGTGCGGATCATCGCCGGATCGCTGGTGATGGTCGGCTCCAAACGTCGGACGCGCGACTGGCTCGCCGGCGCGCTGGCCGCACGCAGCCGGCCGGCGGCGGGCCCCACGGCCCCCCCGGAGGGCCTCGTGCTCGTCTCGACGACACTCGCCGACTCCCCATGGCAAAACTCCCCGACACACTCGGCTCCCTGAAGCTCGTTCAGCAGCTCGGCGTGGGCCGGCACTGCGAGATCTGGGAGGCGATCGACATCGCTTCGAAGGCGCGGGCGGCCGTGAAAGTGGTCGTGCCCGGCAAGGCCCGGGACGTCGACCAGCGGAAGTTGCTCGAGCACGAACTGAGGGTGGCGAAGTCGGTGTCGCATCCGACGGTGATCCGCATCGACAGGCTCTCCGACGAGGGCGGCCTGCCGCACCTGGTGATGGAGCTGTATCCGCACGCGAATCTCAAGAAGCAGATCGCAGCCGGAGTCGAGGCGCTCGCCCCGCGGCTGCAGCGAATCGTGACGGAAACGTCGCTGGCCCTCGATCATCTCCACGACCGCGGCTGGGTTCACCGCGACGTGAAGCCCGACAACATCCTCGCCGCCCCCGATGGGCAGGTGAAGCTGATCGACCTCGCGATCGCGCAGCGGAAGCCCGGGCTCGTCGCGCGGCTGCTCGGCGGCTCGGGGCCGGTGCAGGGTTCGCCGAGCTACATGAGCCCCGAGCAGATCCGGGGCCAGCCGCTCGACGCCCGTGCCGACATCTACTCCCTCGGCTGCGTGCTCTTCGAACTGCTCGCAGGCCGGCCGCCGTTCTCCTCTCCGAACACCAACGACCTGCTCAACAAGCACGTTTCGGCCACGCCGCCGGCGATCGAGTCGCTCAATCCCAACGCCACCACGAGCGTCTCGAAGCTGATCCGCCAGATGCTCGCCAAGAAGCCGGCCGACCGGCCCGCCTCGATGCGGGACGTGCTCACGCAACTGCGGACGATCCGGTTTTTCGAGCGCGCGGCGGGGTGAGTTTTCCTGAATTGACCGGACGCGTTTCGGGCTGACACACTGGAGCCGTCAGGTTTCGCCCCGCCAGGTATTTCCCATGTCCCGCGGCCTCCATCGCCTTCCGCTCGAGAAGCCGATCTACGAGTTGGAGGACAAGATCGCGGCGCTCGAGGCTGCGCCGCTCGGCGCCCAGCAGCAGGACGAGCTCAAGCGGCTGAAGCGGGAGGTCGTCGAGGTCACGAAGCGGGTGTTCGAAAGCCTCGACCCCTGGCAGACGGTGGAGGTGGCCAGGCATCCCGACCGGCCGAAGACGAGCGACTATCTTTCGCTCGTCTTCGACGAGTTCGTTGAGCTCCACGGCGACCGGGCCTTTGGCGACGACCCCGCGATGCTCACCGGCTTCGCCAAGCTCGACCGCCACAAGGTGCTCGTCGTCGGCCACCAGAAGGGCAAGACGCTCGCCGAGCGGCAGGCCTGCCACTTCGGCTGCGCGCATCCCGAGGGCTACCGCAAGGCGATGGGCAAAATGCGGCTGGCGGCGAAGTACGGCCTGCCGGTGGTGTGCCTGATCGACACGCCGGGCGCCTATCCGGGCGTGGGGGCCGAGGAACGCGGCCAGGCCCAGGTGATCGCCGAGAGCATGTTCCTGATGGCGCAGCT
>RFPF01000192.1 GCA_009926295.1 Planctomycetia bacterium | reverse complement strand
GCCCAGCCTCCGGCCGCCGCCTGCGGTCCGCGGGCCATGACCGACGGAATCCCGTCGACGTTCATCGCGATCCGCTCGCGGCCGGGTCGCGCCGCCTGAATTCCGGGCTGGATCCCGGGATTGAACGGCGGCGCGATGCCGCCGTCGTATGCAGGTCCCATGGCGACCGCCGTCCGCGGCATGCCGCGGCGCTGCATCGCCTCCGGGGCGAGGATCGGGCGGCCCCGTTCGCCCTGCGGCGCGCGGGTGAAGTCGATGCCGAGCATGCCGCCACCGTCGGCGGGGCTCGACGTTTGCATGTTGCCGGAGAGCCGATTGAGGCTCATCCAATCACCGAGCCGGGTCGGAAAGCTCTGGCGCAGCGGGGCGTAGCCGGGCGTCGCGGATCCTCCGATCGGTGGCACGCCCGGCGGGAGCGAGACGCTCGCGGGGCCCGGCGGAGTCGTGGGGGCGGCCGTCGAGGCCACCGACGTCTTCGGTGCCGGCGCTTCGCGCGTGGCTGCGGGCGGGGCTGGTGCGACCTGGTTGGGGGCCGGATCGCGGGGCATGGAGGCCACGCGATGGGGCGTCCAGCGGAGATTGTCGGAGCCGGGCGGCGAGGTGGCAGCCGGATCTTCAGCCGCGGGCAGGGTGGTGATCCCGCCCACCAGTGCGGCACCGAACAGCCCGACAAGAACGTTCCGAACCTTCATGGCCTCTCTCCTCCCGGAACGCCGCGGAACGACCTTCGCCCGACGCGGCTCTCCAATCGGAAGAGATATCGGCATCCGAACGACCGGAACTTCCGCCAAAATCATCCCTACAGGCAAGGCTTGCCCAGCCTGCCTGGATTATGCGAGGGCTGCTGCGAGGTCTTCGCGAAGATCCTCGAACGCCTCGAGCCCGACGGCCAGCCGAATCAGCCCGTCGGCGATCCCCACGGCGCGGCGGGCGGCCGGCTCGTACGACCCGTGCGACATCACCGCCGGCAGTTCGATGAGCGACTCGGCAGCCCCGAGGCTCACGGCAAGCTGGAAAATCCTGGTCGACTCGACGACCCGACGGGCCGCGGTGACGTCGCCATCGAGTTCGAAGCTCATCAGGCTTCCGAAGCCTCCCTCCATCTGGCGGCAGGCGATGGCGTGACCGGCGTGGCCTGGCAACCCGGGATAGCGCACGGCCTTCACACGCGGGTGGCCGAGCAGCCACCCGGCAAGTCGCAAGGCCGTGTCCGACTGGGCATGCACGCGGAGTTCGAGTGTCTTCAGGCCGCGCGAGCAGAGGAACGACTCGAACGGGCCCATCACGCCCCCGGTCGCGTTCTGCAGCCAGTGGAGCCGAGTGCCGAGGTCGGCGTCGCGCACGACGAGCGCTCCACCGAGCAGGTCGCTGTGGCCGCCGATCGACTTCGTGGCCGAGTGCATCACGATGTCGGCGCCGTGGTCGAGCGGCCGCGTGAGGGCCGGCGTGGCGATGGTTGCGTCACAGGCGAGGAGAGCACCGGCTGCGTGGGCGATTTCGGCGCAGGCGGCGATGTCGGTGATCGAGAGCAGGGGATTGCCGGGTGACTCGATCCACACGAGCCTCACGTCGGGGCCCATGGCCGCGGCGACGTTGGCGGTGTCGCTCGTATCGACCGACGTGATCGCGATGCCGCGGTCGGCGAGCAGCTTGTTGAACAGCCGCCACGTGCCGCCGTAGATGTCGGTGCCCGTGACGATCCTGTCGCCGGGCCGGAGGATCTGCGTCGCGCAGTGGGTCGCCGCCATCCCCGAGGCGAAGGCGAGCGCCCGCGTGCCGTTGTCGAGGGCGGCGAGCGTCGCCTCGAATCCGGCCCGCGTCGGGCTCGCCGTGCGGGCGTAGTCGTAGGGGGCCGTCATCGACGCGTCGGGCTGCACGAAGGTGCTGGCGACGTGGATCGGCGGCACGATCGCGCCGGTGGCGCGATCGTGCTCCTGGCCGACGTGGATCGCGCGGGTGCGAAACTGCATGCGTCGCTCCGCGGTTCAGCCGAGGGCCTGGGCGAGGTCGGCCACGAGGTCCGCCGGATCCTCGATGCCGCAGGCGAGGCGGATCATGTTGTCGGGAATGCGGAACGCGGCCCGCTCGGCCGGCGAGTAGTTCCAGTAGCTCATCACCATCGGCTGCTCGATGAGCGACTCGACGCCGCCGAGGCTCGGGCCGATCCGCGGGATCTTCACGGCATCGACGACGCGGGCCGTCTCGCGCCAGTCGGCGTCCTTGAGAAGGAACGTCACGAGTCCGCCGAAGCCCCGCATGGTGCGGGCGGCGACGGCGTGAAAGGGATGGCTTTCGAGTCCGGGATAGAGCACCCGCTCCACGCGCGGGTGGCGCTCGAGGAACCGGGCCACCGCGAGACCGTTGGCGTTGTGCCGCTCCATCCGCAGGGCGAACGTCTTCAGCCCGCGCTCGAGGAGATACGCGTTGTGGGGCGAGTTGACCCCGCCCATGATTCCGCGCAGGTTCCGGACCGGCTCGAGCTTCTCGTGCGCACCCACGACGACGCCCGCAAGCAGGTCGTTGTGACCGCCAAGATACTTCGTGGCCGAGTGGAGCACGAAGTCGACGCCGGCCTCGAGCGGCTTGAGGTTGTACGGGGTGCAGAGCGTGGCGTCGATGAGCGTGAGCACACCCCTGCGGCGGCCGATGTCGGCGAACCGCTCGATGTCCACGACGGAGAGGTGCGGATTGGTGGGCGACTCGCTGACGATGAACTTGGTCCGTGGCCCGATCGCCGCCTCCATCGCGGCGTAGTCGCAGGTGGGCACCTCGCGGAAGCCGACGCCGAACCGCGTCAGGTGCTTGCGGCAGAACTCACGGCTGCGGTGGTAGCACTCGTCGAAGAAGACGATCTCCTCGCCGGCGTTGAGGTGGGCCATGAGCAGGCCCACCAGCGCCCCCATGCCGCTGGCGAAGAGCACCGCCATCTCGCCCCCTTCGAGGGCGGCGAGCTTCCGCTCCACGACCCGCTCGCCGGGGTTGCCGTAGCGGCCGTACTCCTCGCGCGGATGCTCCTCCTCGATGAAGTCCACGATCGCCTGCGTGTCGGCGAAGGTGTAGGTGCTCGCCGCGAAGATCGGATCGGTGATCGAGTGGCCGGGTTTCTGGCGGGCCTCGCCGGCGTGGACTGCGGCCGTCGAGGGGCCGAGGCCGCCGACGTCGAGCGGATCGGCGCCGACAGCGGGCGCGGTGTCGTCCGAGTGGGTCTTCGAGGCCATGGGGGGCGAGTCTAGTCGAGGCTGAAACCGCTCACAAGGAATGGCCGCGCTGATGCTCCGACGTTGGACGGCCGCGCGTCACGACCGCTACACTCCGCACGTTCGTCCGGCCGCGATCGGTCGCTTCCTGCAGTTCGTGGAAAGTGTGTCATGCGCCCCTCCCTGCCTTCCCGCACGCGTGCCGCCACCGGTCCGGCCCGCCCGCTGTGGCCCCCGCGCCGCGTGCTCGTCACGCTGGCGTCGCTCGCCACGGCGACGCTGCTCGTGCGGGCCGGGCTTCTGGAGCAGGTGGTCGGCGAGATCGTCGACCAGGCCGTGCGCAACATCATCACGCTGATCCTCTGCTTCTCGGGCCTCGTGTCGCTCCTGCTCTGGTTCGTGCGCGAAAGCGGCCACCCACCGGTCACGAAGAAGACGGTCGCAGGCGTCCTCGCCGCCGTCGTCCTCGCGGGGCTGGCGACCCTCCGCATCGAGCGGGTCTCGGGTGACCTCGTGCCGGAGTTCGCGTGGCGGTGGTCGGAATCGCGTGATCGGCAACTGGCCGGCAGCCGGGGGACGGCACCCGCGGCCCCGGCCTCGGTGGCCGTCGGATGGGAGGCGACGGCCGACGACTTTCCACGGTTTCTCGGGCCGCATGGAGCATGCGTCGTCGAGGGGCCAGCGCTCGACCCCGACTGGGCCGCCCGGCCACCGCGGCAGCTCTGGCGGCGGCCGATCGGCGCCGGCTGGAGCGGGTTCGTCACCTGCGGCGATCACGCCGCCACGCTCGAGCAACGCGGCGATGACGAGATCGTGTCGTGCTGCTCGGTGGTGACCGGCGAGCAGGAATGGGCCGTACGGGCGGCCGCCCGGCACGAGACGGTGCTCGGTGGTGTGGGCCCGCGATCGACGCCGACGATCCGCGACGGCGTCGTGTTTGCGACGGGTGGCACCGGCTGGCTCCATGCGATCGACGGCGCGACGGGCCGCGTGCTCTGGAAGAAGAACGTCGTGGCGGATCTCGGGATCGATCCTGCCATGCAAACGAACGTGGTGACCTGGGGCCGCGCGGGTTCGCCGCTCGTCACGGACGATCTCGTGATCGTGCCCGGCGGCGGTCCACGAGGGGACAAGCCGGAGTTCGTATCGCTCGTGGCCTACGACCGCGCCTCGGGCGAGCGACGGTGGACGGCCGGCGACGAGCAGATCAGTTATGTATCGCCGCAAATGGCCACGCTCGGTGGCCGCGAGGCGATCGTGATTGCGAACGAGGCGCGGGTCGTGGGCTACGACCCGGCCACGCGCGAGGCGGTGTGGCACTTCGATTGGCCTGGCCACTCCAATTCCGACGCCACCTGCTCGCAGCCGATCGTGCTCGACGACAGCCGCGTTTTCATCTCGAAGGGCTACGGCATCGGGGCGGCGGTGTTCGAGCTCGGCGACTCCAACGCCGGACAGGCCGCCACCCCGTGGACGCTGCGCGAGGTGTGGCACGAGACCGGCAGCCTGAAAACGAAGTTCACGAACGTGGCGATCCAGGAAGGCCACGCCTACGGGCTCTCCGACGGGATCCTCGAGTGCGTGCGGCTCGCCGATGGAAGACGAATGTGGAAGGGCGGCCGCTATGGCCAGGGGCAGGTGCTGAGGGTCGGCCCGCTCTTGGTCGTGCAGTCCGAGTGGGGCGAGGTGGTTCTCGTCGATGCCACTCCGGCGAAGCACACGGTGCGCGGTCGGCTCGACGCGATCCGCGGCCAGACGTGGAACAACCTCTGCCTGTCCGGCCGGCGGCTGCTCGTGCGCAACGCCGAGGAGGCGGCCTGCTACGAACTGCCGGTCACGACCACCGACGTCGCCTCGCGGGCGGAATGATGCAGGAGCTCACCGGACGCACCGCGCTCGTGACCGGCTCGACGAGCGGGATCGGCCGGGTCGTGGCCCTCGAACTCGCCTCCGCCGGGGCGCGCGTGGCCGTGCACGGCCGCTCGACCGGTCATGCGGCCGAGGTGGCGACGCTGCTCGGTGATCGTCATGCGGGCACGTTTCTCGCCGACCTCGCCGTGCCAGAGGCCGTGGCGGGCCTCACCCGCGACGTCGAGGCCCGACTGCCGGAGGTGGACGTCGTCGCGCTCGTGGCCGGGGCGGACGTGCTGACGGGCGCACCTGCGAAGTGGCCGTTCGAGAAAAAACTCGAGCAACTCCTCGCGGTGGACGTCCTGGCCACGATGCAGCTTGCGCGGGCGCTCGGCCGCTGGATGGCCGGCCGGGCCGGTGGCACGATCGTGACGATCGGCTGGGATCAGGTCGACGTCGGCATGGAGGGAGACAGCGGCGAGCTCTTCGCCGCCACGAAGGGCGCCGTGATGGCGTTCTCGCGGAGTCTCGCGCGGTCGCTCGCGCCGCGCGTGCGGGTCAACTGTGTCGCCCCCGGCTGGATCAAGACGGCCTGGGGTGAGGGCGCGAGCGATGCCTGGCAGAAGCGGGCCGTGCGCGAGAGCATGCTCGGCCGCTGGGGCACGCCGGACGACATCGCCGCCGCAATCCGCTGGCTCGCCGGCCCCGACGCCGCGTTCATCACCGGCCAAGTGCTCAACGTCAATGGCGGCTTTCGCCGCGCGTAACCGTGGGGCAAGCGTCCCGCTTGCCAGCCAGCTTATTCGAGCCGGCTTCTGGCTCCCTGTATCCCGTCGCCGGACGTTCGCTGCGGGCCTCCAGCCCTCCGCTCACTCGACTCCTCCTCGCTGCGCCATCCATGGCTGCGCTCGTCGTCATACGCCGGCTCC
>RFPF01000191.1 GCA_009926295.1 Planctomycetia bacterium | reverse complement strand
CGGTCGGGATCCCGCTCGTCGTCGACGCCGACACGGGTTTCGGCGGCCCAGCCGAGACGGCCGCATGCGTCCGCCGGCTGGAGGAGGCAGGGGCGGCCGCGATCCAGCTGGAAGACCAGCGCCGCGACAAGCGGTGCGGGCACCTCTCCGGCAAGCAGGTGGTCGCGGTCGAGGAGATGACGGCCAAGATCGCGGCCGCCTGCGCCGCCCGCGGCGACAGCGACACGGTGATCATCGGCCGCAGCGACGCCCGCGGCGTGACGAACCTCGACGACTGCATCTCCCGCCTCCGTGCCTACCGCGCTGCCGGCGCCGATTGGCTCTTTCCCGAGGCGCTCGCCAGCCGCGACGAATTCGCCCGGGTGGGCCGCGAGTTCGCCGGCGTGCCGTTGGTCGCCAACATGACGGAGTTCGGCACGAGCCCGCTGCTCACGCTGGAGGACCTCGCCGAACTCGGGTTCACGGCCGTGCTCTATCCCGTCACGCTCCTGAGGCTGGCGATGAAGGCGATCGAGGCGGGGCTCGGGCTGATCGCCGACGAGGGCACGCAGGCCGGCCTGCTCGACCTCATGCAGTCGCGCGAGGAGCTCTACGACCTGCTCGACTACGACCCGAAGCATCCCGAACGCCATCTCCCTGCGACCGGCTGAGGACGTGCCATGACCGACTCGACGTCACCCTCGTGCTCCGCCGAATCCTTCGCGCGAGGCCTCGCCG
Organism: Planctomycetia bacterium; assembly: GCA_009926295.1. Lineage (GTDB taxonomy): Bacteria > Planctomycetota > Planctomycetia > Pirellulales > UBA1268 > RGVT01. The sequence goes on along the minus strand of RFPF01000191.1, from coordinate 5,295 downwards.
GCGTGGTGGCCGGCCGCACCGCGATCTGCTCGCTGGATGGTGATCTCCGCTACCGGGGCTATTCCATCGAGCCGCTCGCCCGGGCCGGCGACTTCGAGGAGGTCGCATACCTGCTGCTGCACGGCGAGCTCCCCACGGCGACGCAGCGCCACGCGTTCGCGGCCCGGATCGCCACGGGGGCCCGGGAACTGGATTCAGCGGTCATCGATTGTCTCGCGCAGCTCGCGGCGGCCTGCCCGTCGGCATCGCCGATGGACGCCCTGCGTACGGGCGTGAGCGCGCTCGGACAGGTCGCACGCGACCGGGTGCCGGGCACCCACGACGCGCTCATCGCCCAGGCCGAGCGGCTCCTCGGCCAGGTGCCCGCCCTGCTGGCGGCATGGATGGATCTCGCGGCCGGACGCCCCGTGGGCCCGTGGCCGGAGGGCCCCGTGGCACGGGCCCTCCTCGAGCGGCTCACGGGCCGCGATCCGTCGGCCGAACAGGCTGCCATCTTCGGCACGACGCTCGTGCTCTACGCGGAACACGAGTTCAATGCGTCGACGTTCACTGCCCGCACGATCGTCTCCACCGGCTCCGACATGCACTCCGGCGTGGTGGGTGCGATCGGAGCGCTCAAGGGCCCGCTCCACGGCGGGGCCAACGAGCAGGTGCTGGAGGTGCTCTCCGCGATCGGCTCAGCCGACCGCGCCGTGGCCTGGCTGGAGCAACAGTTCGCCGCGAAGCGGGTCGTGATGGGGTTCGGGCACCGCGTCTACAAGAACGGCGACGTGCGCGCGAAACTGCTCGGCGGGATGTGCCGGGAGATGGCCCGTGGCACCCCTGCCGAACCGCTGGAGGACCTCGCCGACCGGATCGAGGCGATGATGCTCGACCGCAAGGGCCTCAGGCCCAACCTCGACTGGCCCGCGGCCCGCGTGTACCACGCCCTGGGGCTGCCCGTGGCGGTGTTCACGCCGATCTTCGTCGTGGCGCGGATGAGCGGCTGGACGGCGCACATCATCGAGCAGATCGGCGACAACCGCCTGATCCGCCCGCTCTCGCTCTACTGCGGCCCCGCTGCCCGCGACTACGTGCCGATCGTCGCACGCTGAGCGGCGAGGCGAGGGGATCGGCGAACGCTCGAGGAGCCTTGGGCCGCCGCGGCCCACGCGACAATCTGAAAGATGGCGAAGCGGCGACTTTTGCCGCCCCCGAGCCGGCGACTGCAAGACAGGCTGGAGATTGTCCTACGCTACGGCGTGGTCGCCGCCTGGCCCACTGCGGCGGGCGCAAGCGCGGCGCTCGCCTGCGGCTCGGCCACCGCCTCGACGGTCGCCTGCACCGTCACGCTCGGCACGGCACCCTCGCCGAGATCGGTGGAGATCTTGAGCAGTCGTTCGATCTTGCCGGTGGCGTCCCCGGCCTGAAACGTGACCGGCAGGATGTGCACGGTGGCGGGCGTGTCCTTCGTGGGGCAGGAGAGGCACGCGTCGGAGCAGGTCACGCCCGTCACGCAGAATGGCCGGTTCGCCCGCACGACGACGTTCTTCGTGACCGAGCGCCCAGGCTGCACGGCCCCCAGCGCCAGCAGCTGCGGGCTCACCGTGACCTCGGCCACGACGCGGCCCTCGACATCCATGGGAATCTGGGCCGCCTTCTGGTCGTTCGTCACGAGGATCAGCTGCCCCTTGACGTACCCGGCCGGGGTGTCGGGCTTGAGCTTCAGGTTGAGGTCGTAGACGGACTGGCTGCCGGTGTGCAGGGGCTTCGAGAGGTGGACCTCGAAGTTCGGGTTGACGCTGCGCACGTCCTTGATCTCCCACGGTGCGGAGCCGATGTGCGTGACGCGGACGTCCCGCGAAGCCCCCTTGCCGAGATCGACGTTGCCGAGGTCGACGAAGGGCGGGTCGAAGGTGACGTCACCCCGGATGTTGCCCGCCACCCGCAGCTGAACCTCCGCGAAGAAGGGCTTGTCGAACGTCACGGTGAGCGTGGCACCGTGCTGGCCGAGGAAGGTCCGCGTGTTGAACTTGGCGACGACGTCGGCAGTCTCGTGCGTCTTGAGGTCGCGCTTGGTGACCTCGGGCGACGTGCAGCCGCAGCTGGTCCGCACGCCGACCACGTGCAGATCCTCCTTGTAGAGGTTGCGGAACGTGAACCGGAACTCGGTCTTCGAACCCTTCGCGACGGTTCCGAAGTTGTGACTCGTCGCGGAGAACATCTTCTGCGCCCAATCCGATGCATCGGCGGCACCCGCCACGAGGGCCGAAGCCAGTGCGACCACGACGGAGCCGACGATGCGTGCGGCCGGGCGGGAGGCGACCATGGTCACGACACCTCGGGCCGCAGGGGCGGCCGTGGAGAAGCGCGGATACGACTGGGCGAAGAACGGCGATGGAAAGCGTACGAAGGCCATGGTTGGGGCGTCAAACTCGGAGGAGGTGTGGCGGGGCGGCGGGGCCGACGGGAATCACCCAAGTATCCCGCGCGGGCAAGTGTCGGGCGGGGCCCCGGGGTGCCTCGGACGGCGGAAATTCAGCTCCGACACCGCCACGACCGATACACCCCGTGAAGTTTCCTACAATGGAAAAGTCGGTGGACGCTTTCGGCCGGTGCCGCGTTGGCTCCGGGGCGTCGGGCCGCATGGTCGCAAACGACCGAAAACACGGGGGCGTACCGGTTTCGACCGGATGGCAAGAGGTTCAGATTGCGTGCCGTGGTTGGTCGGCTGGCCACGTTAAAAGTCGACCAAGCTTCAATTGCCGAAGCTCGTTTCTCTCTGGCTGCTTAACTAAGCAACCCCGAGCGATGGCCCCAGTCGGAAGGGCCTCCCAATCGGTCGCCAAATCCGACTCGCCCCGGTTCACCGCCTGGTACGGCCGGGGCTAAAAACGTTCCGGGCTGGTTCGCGACGCACCCTGCCGGCCGGGGACGCGCGGGCGAGACCCAAATCGACCGGATACGCACGTAGACGTTTGCGCTGAAACATCACGGGACAGGGGTTCGACTCCCCTCGCCTCCACTGCCTCGAAGACCGCCGGGCCGCGACTGGCCCGGCGGTCGTTTTTTATGGGACTTCACCGCCATCGGAAACTCGTCGCGGTCGTGACGGTGCTGGCCTGCGCCGGCCTCCGCGCCGCGCCTGCGGTGGCCGACGTCGAGGCCATCGACAACGGCACGGTGAGGATCGGCGTCGATCGCGAGAAGGGTGCGGCGATCACGTGGCTCTCGTGGCGCGGCTCCCCGCGCAACGCCGTGAACATCGCCGACCCCGGCCGCCTCATCCAGCAGTCGTACTACGCCGGCAAATCGCTCGACCGAAAGCCCGACGGGCAGCACGAGGCCTGGAGCCCGTGGACGTGGAACCCGATCCAGGGGGGTGGCGTCGGCAGCTGGGCGCGGGTGACGAAGCTCGAGAAGACGTCCGGCCGCATCGCGAGCGAGACCGTCCCCAAGCTCTGGGACATGCCGAATGAGGAGGCCGCCGCCGTGATGCGGCAGTGGACGAGCTTCGAGCCCGGGATGCCGAACGTGGTGGTCGTGCGGTGCGAGTTCGAGTCGCGGCGCACGGAGAACGACCGTTGGGGCCCCGCCGTGCCCCGCCACCAGGAGCTCCCGGCATGCTATTTCACGCGGTCGTTCTCGAGCATCAAGAGCTACCTCGGCGATGGCACGTGGCGGGAGGAGTCGCAGCCGCCGGGGCCGCCCTGGGGCCGGGCCGACCCGCCCCGCAAGGCGATGGCCTGCTTCGACGCGGCGGGCCAGGGCATCGCCATCTTCAGCCCCGCTTCCACGGGCCCGTGGAACTTCGGCCCGCATGGCCAGGGCGACTCGCCCGATCCCTCGGCGGGGCCCTGCGTGCACGTCGCCCCGATCGAGACGGTCGCCCTCGGCCCCCACGCCGCGCTCCGCTACCGCTACTGGCTCGTCGTCGGCGATGCGAATGCCATCGGCAGGCGGCTCGACGTGCTCTGGAACCGGTTCTCGACCGAGAGGCTCTCACTGAAAGGCGACGACGCACCGTGACCAAATCCGATTCCTCCCGGCCGGCCGATGTCGCCGCCCGCCCCGGCCACGTTCCCTTTGCGTCCCTCGGCCTCTCGGCCGAGGTGCTCAAGGCGGTCGAGAAACTCGGGTTCGAGGAAACCTCGCCGATCCAGTCGAGCGCCATCCCGCTCATCCTCGGCGGGCACGACGTGGTCGGGCAGTCGGAAACGGGATCAGGGAAGACGGCGGCGTTTTGCATCCCGACGATAGAACGGATCGATCCATCGGCGCACCGCACGCAGGCGCTGATCCTCGTGCCCACCCGTGAACTCGCGACCCAGGTGGCCGACGAGGTCCACAAGCTCGCCGCGTTCAGGAGGGGAGTGCGTTCCGTCCCGATCTACGGCGGGGCGTCGTACGAGCGACAGTTCGCCGAACTTGCCCGCGGCGCGCACATCGTGGTCGGCACGCCGGGCCGGCTCACCGATCATCTCGCCCGCCAGACGCTCGACCTTTCCCACGTCCGCACGCTCGTCCTCGACGAGGCCGATCGCATGCTCGACATGGGATTCCGCGAGGACATCGAGAAGATCCTCGCCGCGGCACCGCCGGAGCGACAGACGGTGTTTTTCTCCGCCACCATCTCACCCCCGATCCAGGCGCTCGTCCGGGCCCACTCCCGCGACGCCCGCACGGTGAAGATCGCCCAGAAGGTGGTGGCCGGGCCACCGCTCGTGGAGCAGGTGTATTACGAGGTGCGGCACCACGCGAAATTCGACGCCCTCGCGCGGCTCATCGACTTTCACGACGTGAAGAGCGGCGTGATCTTCTGCAACACCCAGCACATGGTCGAGGAGTTGGCCGACGCCCTCGTCGCCCGCGGCTGCTCCGCCGACCGGCTTCACGGCGGGATGGCCCAGGCCCAGCGGACCCGGGTCATGAACGCCTTCAAGAAGGCGGCCTTCGCGTTCCTCGTCGCGACCGACGTGGCGGCCCGCGGCATCGACGTCAACGACCTGGAACTCGTGGTGAACTACGACCTCCCCTACGACGCGGAGGACTACGTGCACCGCATCGGTCGCACGGGCCGGGCGGGCCGCAAGGGCCGCGCGATCACGCTCGTGTCGGGCGCGGGCATCTACAAGCTGCAGTCGATCGAGCGGTTCACGAAGTCGAAGATCCGCCGCGAGCAGCTGCCCTCGGCGGAGGCGGTGGAGAGCCGTCGGTCCGACGCGCTCTTCGAGAAGCTGCGAGGCACGCTCGAGGGGGGCGAGTTCGTCCAGCGCACCCCGCTCGTCGAACGGCTCCTCGAACAGGGCTTCACGC
>RFPF01000020.1 GCA_009926295.1 Planctomycetia bacterium | reverse complement strand
TGCGGCCCTCCAGGCCTCCGTTCGCTCGACTCCGGCTGCGCTGCGCCATCCATGGCTGCGCTTGCCTGCATACGCCGGCTCAATGGTAGGGGCAACCCCGAGCCTCGCCGTTTCCAGTCGAGCCAGTTGAGGAGGCTCGGGACTGCCCATGCCCTCGAGCCGGGCTATGGGAGCGAGCGCAGCCAGGATGGCGAAAGCGAAGCGGACATGCAGAGAGCTGAGGCCTCGGAGGGCCGAGGCGAACGTCCGGCGAGCGGGGCTGGGCAGTCACGAGCCGGATTGGGCGAGTTGGGCCACGGGTAACCCGAAGCGGTGTGGGCGAGTTAGAGTTTATGGTCGAAAGGGCGACGGACGCCGTCGCGTGAACGCATGCACCTCATCCGAATCGGCGGCACGGCGCTCAATCAGACGCCCCTCGACTGGGACGGTAATCGCGACCGCATCCTGGCCGCGATCGCCGTCGCGCGGGAGCAGGGCGTGTCGATCCTCTGCCTGCCCGAACTGTGCATCACGGGCTACGGCTGCGAGGACGCCTTCCAGTCGCCCGGCGTCCAGCGGCTGGCGTGGGAGGTGCTCGGGGAGATCGAGCCGGAAACCAGGGGCATGATCGTGGCCGTGGGGCTGCCGGTGCGGCACGAGAGCGGCGTCTACGACGCGGCGGCCCTGCTCGTCGATGGGCGGCTCGTGGGCCTCGCGTGCAAGCAGCACCTCGCCGGCGAGGGGATCCACTACGAGCCTCGATGGTTCCGGGCGTGGCCCGCGGGACGGCAGGCCGAGATCGTCGTCGGCGGCCGCGTCGTGCCCTGCGGCGACCTGCGTTTCGACTGCGGTGGCGTGCGCGTCGGCTTCGAGATCTGCGAGGACGCGTGGGTGGCCGGCCGGCCGGCCGCGGCGCTCGCGGCCCGAGGGGTCGACGTGATCCTGAACCCGTCGGCGAGCCACTTCGCATTCGGGAAGGACCAGATTCGCAGGAGATTCGTGCTCGAGGGCGCGCGGGCCTGCGGCGCCGCCTACGTCTACGCGAACCTGCTCGGAAACGAGGCGGGACGCGCGATCTACGACGGCGGCGTGTTCGTCGCCGGGCCGGCCGGCCTCGTGGCCGAAGGCCGCCGTTTTTCCTTCGAGGACGCCGCGCCCACCAGCGCGGTGATCGACCTCGACGGCCTGCGGCTCGCGCAGGCCCGCCTGCGGCACGGACCCGCCGGCCCCGCGGGCGACGGCCGCGTCGCGGTCGGGTTCGCGCCGCCCGCCACGCCGACCGCGGTGGACACGCCCCTTCACGCCGGCCGCGCCGGTTGGGAGGACGGCGGGCACGTCAAGGAGGAGGAGTTCACGCGTGCAGTGGCCCTCGGGCTCTTCGATTACGCCCGGAAGAGCCGGTCGCGGGGCTTCGTCGTGTCGGCCAGCGGGGGCGCAGACTCTTCCGCGGTGGCCTGCCTCGTGGCCCTCGCGGTGCGCCTGGCAGCCCGCGAGATGCCGGCGTGCGATGTGGCCCGGCGGCTCGGGCTCGACGACCCCGCCTGCGACGATCCGGCCGTCATCGTCCGATCCGTCCTCACGTGCGTCTACCAGGCGACCGCGAACTCCGGGCCCGTGACCCGGGCCGCGGCCCGCGGCCTGGCCGAGGCGTTGGGCGCCGAGTTCCACGAGTTCGACGTTGACGGGATCGTGCAGTCCTACACGGAGATCGTGTCCAGGGCGGTCGGCCGCCCCCTCACGTGGGACCGTGACGACGTCGCCCTGCAGAACATCCAGGCACGATCCCGGGCCCCGGGCGTCTGGATGCTCGCGAACATCCGCAATGCGCTGCTGGTGTCGACGAGCAACCGTTCCGAGGCGGCCGTCGGCTATGCCACGATGGACGGCGACACCTCCGGCGGCATCGCCCCGATCGCCGGGATCGACAAGGCGTATCTGCGGCGCTGGCTCGTGTGGCTCGAGCGCGATGGTCCCGATGGAGTCGGCCCAGTGCCGGCACTCGCGGCCGTCAATGCCCAGGCGCCGACCGCCGAACTGCGGCCCGGCGCGGCCGCCCAGACAGACGAAGGCGACCTCATGCCCTACGACGTGCTCGACCGGATCGAGCGGCTGGCGATCCGCGACAAGGAGCCGCCCCTCGCGGCCTGGCAGCGGCTCGTCGCCGAATTTCCGCAGCACTCGCCGCGGCAGCTTTCCCGTTGGGTCGAGCGGTTCTTCGTGCTCTGGAGCCGCAACCAGTGGAAGCGAGAACGCTACGCCCCGTCGTTTCACCTCGACGACGAGAACCTCGACCCGAAGACATGGTGTCGGTTTCCGATCCTCTCCGGCGGCTTCGCCCGCGAACTCGCCGACCTGCGCGCCGCCGCGCCGTAGCGGGCCACCCCGCGGCCCGTCACGCGGTCACCACTGCTTCGAGCGGCTCTCCTCGCTCGAAATGGACGAGGTTGCGCACCGTCTGGGCTGCGATCGCCTCGAGCGCGTTGCGGGTGAAGAAGGCCTGGTGGGCGGTGACCACGACGTTCGGAAACGTGAGCAGCCGGGCGAAGACGTCGTCGCGGATGATCGCGTCGCTCTTGTCGTCGAAGAACAGGCCGGCCTCCTCCTCGTAGACATCGAGACCGAGGTGGCCGAGGTGTCCGGTCTTGAGGCCGGCGATCACGGCACGGGTGTCGACGAGTCCGCCCCGGCTGGTGTTCACGAGCATCGCCCCCGGCTTCATGAGGGCGATGCGGTCCGCGTCGATCAGGTGGTGGGTGGCCGGCGTCAGCGGGCAGTGCAGGGAGACGATATCCGACTCGGCGAGCAGTTCGGCGAGCGTCACGAAGCGAACGCCGCGGCTGGCAAGCACCGCGTTTTCCCGCGGGTCGTGGGCCAGCACGCGGCACCCGAAGCCGAGCATGATCTCGGCGAACCGGCCGCCGATCCGCCCGGTTCCGACGACGCCGACGGTGCGGCCGTGGAGATCGAAGCCGAGCAGGCCATCCAGCGAGAAGTTGCCCTCCCGGACGCGGTTGTAGGCCTTGTGCAGGCGGCGGTCGAGCATCAGCACGAGGCCCACTGCATGCTCCGCGACGGCGTGGGGCGAATACTCCGGCACGCGGACGACGGGGAGCCCGAGCCGGGCCGCCGCGGGCACGTCGACCTGGTTGAATCCGGCGCACCGCAGCGTGACCAGCCGCACCCCGAAGTCGCGCAGCCGTTCGAGGACCGCCGCGTTCAGGTCGTCGTTCACGAAGCAGTTCACCGCGGTGGCGTCCGCGGCGAGCGCGACGGTGTCGGCGTCGAGGCGGCTGTCGAACCACCGCCAGGCGATTCCCGTTCCGGCCGCCGCCCGTTCGAGGTGTTCGCGATCGTAGGGCTGCGTGGAGAAGACGGCGACGAGCATCGGGCTGGGTTTCCGCGACGACCGACAGTGTACGACTGCCGGCCCGGAGACGGCGTTTTTTTCCGCGGCGCGGGCCAAAAACGGCCTCGCTCCCGCGGGGCGAGACTGCTACGTTGCGAACCCCAGGAGGATCCAGCCGTGCCTCGTCGCGTGACGTCGCCCCGTGTCCGTGTCGCCGCCGCCGTCGCGGTCGTTCTGGGCGCGGTGGCGAAACTGCCGGCCCAGGCGCCTTCCGGCCCCCAGGCGGCTGCCGCACCCGCCCCCGCGCCGCTCTCGCCGGAACAGCAGGCTGCCCTCGACCGGCTCCTCGCGGCGTGGGAGGCCCGCAACGCGGCCGTCACCACCTGGTCGTGCACGTTCTACAAGTGGGAATACAACGCCTGGAGTCCGGCCGACACCGGCGGCGAGCGGCTCGCCTTCTCGGAGAGCTCCGGCGAAATCAAGTACGCCGCGCCCGACAAGGGACTGTATCGAGTCAAGGAATCGAAGCAGTGGAACGGCGAGAGTCGCCGGTACGAACCGCGCGTGGGCGAGGCCGGTGAGCACTGGGTGTGCAACGGATCCAGCATTTACGAATTCCGCCACGCGGAGCGCCAGCTTCGCGAGACGAGGCTCCCGCCCGAGATGCAGGGCCGCGCGATCAGCGATGGACCCCTCCCCTTCGTATTCGGTGCGCGGGCCGACACGCTGCGAAAGCGGTATGCGATGCGGCTCGTCACGCCACCCGGGACCACCGACCAGATCTGGCTCGAGGCACTGCCGCGGATGCAGGCGGACGCCGCCAACTTCTCGAAGGTCGAACTCATCCTCCAGGCCCGCGACCTGATGCCCTTCGCGATGCAGATCTACAAGCCAGGCGGACAGGATCGCGATGTCTACCAGTTCGACCCGCGCACGAGCCTCATCGACAAGGGGCTCGACATGATCCGCGACTTCTCGAAGCCGGTGACGCCGCTGGGCTACACCTTCATCCTCGAGGACGCGCAGGGGGGGGCGCCGCAGCCGCCGCCGAGGCAGCCGGGGGCGCCCTCGGGCCTGCCCCGAGCCGGGTGAGGTCGCGGCCGCGACGGAGGCCGGTATAATGCGGCCTTCACGTGCCGCGTCCTTGCCGAGGCCCCGATGCCCGTCGTCGATCCCGCCCATCCGCTGGGGCAACTCCTCAGGCGCGATCCCCGCTACAAACTCGACGCGTACCTGTTCGTGCTCGAGGCACTCTCCTTCGCGCAGGACTCCCTCGGCATGGGGAAGGAACCGGCGCTCGAGGACCTGGAGCCGTCGCGGGGCGGTTCCGACCAGCCTCCATCGCCCCGGCCGAAGCCGGGCAAGCCGCGGCGCAAGCCCGCGGAGCGGCACCTCACCGGCCAGGAACTCTGCGAGGCGGCGCGCCAGTATGCGCTGCAGCAGTACGGCTACCTCGCGCGCACGGTGCTCGCGGCCTGGGGGGTGAAGAGCACGGCGGACCTCGGCGAGATCGTCTTCAACATGATCGACATCGGCCAGATGCGGAAGACCCGGAAGGATCGCCGCGAAGACTTCCACGGCGTCTACGACTTCGGCGATGCATTCTGCCGCGACTGCGCGTTCGTCGTGCCCGAAAAGGCCTGACGCATGGCCGCCCCCACCGCCCGGCAATGGTTCGTCGCGGTGCTGCTGGTGGAGGTCGCATGGCTGACGTTTCTCGGATGGATGGCGGCGCGGTAGGGCGCGGCGATCCATCGCCGCCGCCGACGCCTCGAACACCCGACGCGGCATGAATACCATGACTCCCATGCATAACTGGAACATCTGGCTCGAAACCCTGCCCCGGTGGGCGGCCCTCCTGCCCCTCGCAGGCTACCTCTTCATGCTGGCATGGGTGCACGTGCGGCGCAGGCCGAGCATCGTGTCGGGCACGTGGGACGGCGTCCTGCTGGCCATTTCGGTCGCCGGCCTCGCGATCGCCGGGCCGTTGGCGCTTGTGCGCCCCGCGTTTGGCGGCGCACCGTGGGGGTGGTCGATCATGCTGCTGCTCTTCGGGCTGGTGGTGGCGGTCTGCACCCTCGCGGCGCGGCCCAGGCTCGTGGTCTACAACGTCTCGCCGGAGCAGCTGCGGCCGCTCGTGGCCGAGGTCGTCACCGGGCTCGACGCGCACGCCAGGTGGGCGGGGGCGAGCGTCGTTCTGCCGTCGCGCCGCCTGCAGCTTCACCTCGACGGCTCGGGCGGCATGCGCTGTTCGAGCATCGTCGCCGTGGGCGAGCGGGCCGCCCTGGAGGGCTGGGCGGAGTTCGGCCGTCGGCTGCGGCAGGCCGCGGTACGGATGCGCGTGCGGCCGAGCCCATGGGCGGCCCTGTTCGCCGCCGCCGGCTTCGCGGCGCTGGCGGGTGCGGGCTGGGCAGCAATCGGCTGACGCATTTTTGACAGGTCCGGCCCGGCGGCTTTAATGTCGTCGTCACCAGTCGCCTCAAACCGGAGCCATCCCATGTCGATCGACAAACTGCTGATGCTCGTGGCCTTCTGCTCGCTCTGCACGCTCGTGTCGGGAGGCGTCGCCCGCGGAGCATCGCCACTCACCGGCGAGATGAAGCTGATCGACGGCTCCGCCTGCGACCTCGCTCAGTACAACGGCAAGGTCGTGCTGATCGTGAACGTGGCCAGCCGCTGCGGATACACCGGGCAGTACGAGGGCCTGCAGAAACTCTACGAAGCGTACAAGGACAAGGGCCTCGTGGTGCTCGGCTTCCCGGCGAACGAATTCGGCGGGCAGGAGCCGGGCAGCGACGCCGAGATCGCCCAGTTCTGCTCGACGAAGTACGGCGTGACGTTCCCGATGTTTTCGAAGATCGTGGTCAAGGGGTCGGGCATCGCCCCGCTCTACAAGACGCTCACCGAAGCGGCCAATCCGGCCGGCGACGTGAAGTGGAACTTCGAGAAGTTCCTCGTCGGCCGCGACGGCACGATCGTCGGCCGCTACAAGAGCGGCGTCGGCCCCGACGACGCCACGCTGAAGGGCGCGATCGAAGCCGCCCTCGCCAAGTAGGACAGGCTTCAGCCCGTCACTTTTCCAATCGAGGTGCGCCGGCTCGGGGGTCGCCCCTACCATCTCGCCGGAAGCTCGCTGCGCCCACGGGTGGAGCCAAGACAGGCGGGACGCCTGTCCTACGCCGCGCGGGCGGTGTCGGCTGGGGTGGCCTGGCGGGCGGACGGTGCGTTGAGCGTGCGGCGGACGACCCACGTGGGGCGGCCCTGGGCTTCGCGATAGGTACGCACGACGTACTCACCCACGATTGCCACCGCGGCCGTCTGCACCGCGGCCACGAGGCAGGCCACGGCCACCACGGCCGCGAGCGAGACGCCCGCGTTCGATTCGCCGCCGTTGCCGGCAACCAGGCCCGCCGTGAGCCCCGCCACTGCGAGCGCGGCGGCGCATACCCACGTCAGTCGCACCGGCTTGTCGGAGGAGATCACCACGGCATCGGCCGCCAGGCCGAGGAGCCGACGGGCGGAATACTTCGTCTCGCCGGCGTGCCGCGCGTGGCGGTCGTACTGCACCGCCTCGTGGCGGAACCCCGCCCACGGCACGAGGCTGCGCAGGTAGCGGCGCTTCTCGGGCAGGCGGCACACCGCGTCGACCACGGCACGGTCGAGCAGTTTGAAGTCGCCGGTGTCGACCGGCACTGGGTAGGGCATCAGGCCGGCGAAGAATCGGTGGAACAGGCTCGCCGTGAGGAGCTTGAACGCCGTCTCCCCTTCGCGCGACCGGCGCTGGCCATACGCCACGTCGACGCCCGCCCGCCAGCGACGCACCATCTCGGGGATCACCTCGGGCGGATCCTGCAGGTCGGCGTCGATGATCACCACCGCGTCTCCGCGGGCGACGGAGAGCCCGGCCGACATGGCCGCCTGCTGGCCGAAGTTGCGCGACAGCTCCACGACGCACGCCCGACCGTCCTGGGCCGCGATCGTCTCCAGCCTGGCGAGGGTGCCGTCGCGGCTGCCGTCGTCGACGTAGACGATCTCGAAGTCCATGCCCGTTTCGGGCAGGACTCGGACGAGTCGTGCATGGGTCACCGCGACCACCGCCTCCTCGTCGTGGCATGGGATCACGACCGACAAGAGCCCGCCGGCTGGACGGTGTCCGGAGTCTCGTCCGGGCCGGGCCGGGAGCTGGAGAAGGGCGTCTTCGGTCGTCATCGGGTGAGGCTCCCCGCGGTGGCGGTGCGCTCGTCGGCCGGGGTTTTCGTGCCCACGAGCAGGTAGTCGTGCTTCTGGAAGAGCGGCCTGGCACGGGCCACGATCCCGCAGCCGGCCGGAAGGTGCGCGGCCAGTTCCGCGTAGGCGGGTTCGGGGACGAGCACGAGGGCGTCGGACCCGGTCGTGAGAAACGCGCCGGCGGCGGCGGCACCGCCCGGCAGCCATTCCTCGACGATTCCATCGGCGTAGAAGACGATGTTGGGCGTGTTGCGGCCGAAGGCGCCGAGCCGGGCGTGGCCGCCGGCGATGTGGTGGGCCTCACGCACCAATCCAGGGAGCGCGTTGGCGCGGGCGAGCCACCCGGCCGCCGGCCCGACGGCCAGCGCCGTGAACACCAGGGACGTGACGGCAAAGACACCCAGCGGCTCCAGCCGGCTGCGGCGCGCCGCGACGAGGCATCCGAGCGCACCCGCGATCGGCACGAGGCCCACGAGTGCCGCAGGGGCGCCGCCCTCGATCGCGTAGAGCGACGCGGCCACCACCACCGCCGACGTGGCGACGCCGCCGAAGGCCAGCCAACCGAGGCCGGAGGCGAGCCACGCCCGATGAGGCCACCGGGCCCGGCCGGCCGCGTCGGCTGCGAAGGCCGCCACGAGCAGCGCCGCCGCCGGGTAGGCCGGCATGATGTAGTTCGGAAGTTTCGTCGCGGCCGCTGAAAATCCCCCCACCCAGACCGCCATCCAGAGCATCACCAGCGTCGCCGCCGCCGGCTTCGGCTCGGCCCGCTTCCAGAGCCGCCAGGCCACGACGACGAACGCCAGCGGGAGGAAGCACGACCACGGATAGAAGCCGACGAGCAGTCCGAGCGGATGATAGAGGACCCCGCCGCCATGTTTTTCCATCGGCGCTGCGAAGCGGCCCACGTTGTGGACGAGGAAGAATCCGGCGGGCCAGGCCCCCGCCGTGCGCACGCCGACGGCGGCATACCACGGTGCCGCGACGGCCAGCGTTCCGACGACGAGGCTCGCGAACCGCGTCGACCGGAGGGCATCGACGACGGCCAGGCAGGCCTCCCGTGCCACCGCCCCGATGGTGTGGTCGCGAAGAGCGTTGGGGGCGAGCCGTCGTTGGACCGCGATCCCCCAGGCCCAGGGCATCACGACCGCGAGCGGCCCGACGAACCCGATCGGGCCCTTGCAGAGCACGGCGAGGCCCATCAGGCCGCCGGCGCCGAGGGCGCGGCCGAGATCCAGGGCACGTCGCGACGAATCCGAACCGTCCCCGGGCAGGAACGCCTCGGCGACGAGCACCGTCGCCCAGGTGGTCAGCGCGGTGAGGATCGCGTCGGGGGTCGCGGCGTGCGACTCGACCGCCACCAGCAGGCAGCCCACGTAGGCGATCGCCGCCAGCACGCCCGCGAGCGGGCTGAACCAGCGGGAGCCGGCCCGCAGGAGCGCCAGCGCCGTGAGCACGGTGGCCGCCGCCGCCGGGAGCCTGGCGGCGATCTCGGAGGTGCCGAAGAGGGCGAAGCACGCGGCCATGCACCAGTGCATGAGCACCGGCTTGTCGACGGCGAGCGTGCCGTTGTAGACGGGCACGATCCAGTCGCCGGTTTCGAGCATGGTGCGGGCAATGACGGCGAAGCGGGGCTCGTCCTCGTCCCAGAAAGGCGTCGGCCAGAAGCCGACGGCGAGCGTGGCGATGGTGGCGAGGAGAACCGTGGCGCGCGGGTGGCGGAGTTGCATGTGGCTTGGGTTTCGAGGCGGGGTGTCAGGGGGCTCGCGCGAGCGCATGCGCGGCGTCGGGAGGCGGACCGAGCACGACGTAGTGCCGGTCGTCGAACGTGGGGATGCGGGCGAGCACGTCGCAGCCCGGTGGCAGGCTGTCACGCACCAGCGGCACGTGGCGGCTGTCCACGACGACGCGGGCCCGCGGGTGGTGGGCGAGGTGACGGGCCACATCATCCGGGGTGTCGAGCTTCGCGACCGTCGTGCGGGCGTAGAACACCACGCTCGGCGGCACGTTCCAGAAGCAGGCCCACGAGCCCGGGGCAGCCGCCGCGATCGCCGCAACGCTTTCCCGCAGTCCCTGCGCCTTGCTGAATCGCTGCGTCGCCAGCCCCGCGAGCAGGCTCACGAGGACGCTCGCGGTGACGGCGACGGCTCGGAGGGCGCGCGCCGGATGGCCGGCGGCGTCGTATCGCCAGGCCAGCGCCGCACCGGCGACCGGCACGAGCCCGATGACCCCCAGCCATTCGTCGCCCGGCGCGAGGCAGGCCGCGGCGATCGCGAGCCCGACACCGATGGCGATGCCCACGGTCGCCAGCGTGGCCCACGCCGTGCCCATCACGGCCCTGCGGCCGAAGGAGGGATCGCGCCACAGGCTCGTGAAGGTGAGCGCGCCGCGCGACCAGTCAGCGAGGAACAGGGCGGTCAGCAGGGCGAGTGCCGGATATGCGGGCCAGACATAGCCCGGCAGCTTCGTGCCGGCGCAGGAGAAGGCACCGACCCACGCGAGCGTCCACGAGGCCAGCAGCGCGACGCCGGGCCGGCGGCGGTGGAGCGAATGCGGCCGCAGGATCGTGACGGTGTGGGCGATCATGGCGAGGAGCACCAGCGACCAGGGAAACAGGCCCACGGCGATCACACCGGGATAGTAGAAGACGGATCCCGAGTGGCCCTCCATCGGCGCCGCGAAACGGCCGAGGTTGTGGACGAGGAAAAATCCCCGCAGCCACTCGCCCCCGGTGCGATAGCCGACGCAGGCATACCAGGGCGTCGCCACGGCGAGCGCCGCGCCGCAGATCACGGGCAGGCGGAGCCTGACGGCCGCCGCACGAACGTTCGGGACGATGCCCGCCAGCCACTGCCAACCGGCGAAGAGCAGGAATGCGGCGACGGGCAGCACGAGCCGCACGAGCCCCACCGGCCCCTTCGCCAGCGCGGCCAGGCCGCAGGCGACGCCGATCGCCCCCGCCGCACGCATCGTGAGCGGCGCAACGCCGGTGCCGCCGGATCGTACGAAGATCCACAGCGCGAGCGTCGTGAGGAAGAGAAGGGGTGCGTCGGGCGTCGCGGCCCGGCCGCCGACCGCCGTCCAGATGCACGTCGCCATCACGAGCCCACCGAGAAATCCGCCCTGCGTGCCGACGAGCCGGCGGCCGATCCGCCACGTGAGCAGGCAGGTGCCGATCGTGAGCAGGGCGGAGCCGATGCGGGCCCCGGTTTCGTCGCGGCCGCACACGGCGAATCCCGCCGCCTGAATCCAGTTTGCCAGCGGCGGCTTTTCCACGCGGAGCCGGCCGTTGAACGTGGGCACGATCCAGTCGCCCGAGTCGAGCATCGCCAGCGAGCAGGCGGCGTTCTTCGGCTCGTCGTCGTCCCAGAGGGCCGGGCCGCCGAGATTCACGAGGAGCGCAGCGGCCGCCGCGGTGACGATCGAAGCCGCGTGCAGACGGGGATGGATCAAGCGCGGGAACCTCCGGGAAACGGGGCGGGAGACTAGGGGCCGCGCCCGTGGCGGTCAAGGCATGCCGGTCGGTCGGAAGTCTTTGTTTTTCACGGGGTTCAGGCCGGTTGACCGGTCGCCGAGGCCGGGTATGTTCAGGCGGTCCCCGTGGTCCGAATTCAGGGACGGATCGACTCAGGGAACGACCGGGAGATTGGCCCTTGGCAGACGACGAAAAACTGGGCGACGAGGGCAAGCCGGGGGACGAAGCAGCGGCCGGTGACGGGCAACTCCGCGACATTTCCGGCGGGCGGCTCATCGAACTGCCGATCGAGCAGGAGCTCAAGGACAGCTACCTGACGTACGCGATGAGCGTGATCGTCAGCCGCGCCCTTCCCGATGTCCGCGACGGTCTGAAACCGTCGCAGCGGCGCATCCTCGTCGCGATGAACGATCTCAATCTTTCGCCGGGCGCCGCCAGGGTGAAGTGTGCCAAGATCTCCGGCGACACCAGCGGCAACTACCATCCGCACGGCGAGAGCGTGATCTACCCCACGCTCGTCCGCATGGCCCAGGAATGGAACATGCGGCACGTGCTCGTGGACAAGCAGGGAAACTTCGGCTCGATCGCCGGCCTTCCCGCCGCCGCGATGCGGTATACGGAGGCCCGCCTCTCCCCGATCGCGTCGCTCATGCTCGACGACCTCGAACTCGACACGGTCGACTTCGTTCCCACGTACGACGAGCGGAACACGGAGCCGGTGGTGCTGCCGAGCCGGTTTCCGAACCTCGTCGTCAACGGCGCCGGCGGCATCGCCGTCGGCATGGCCACGAGCATCCCCCCGCACAACCTCGGCGAGGTCTGCCGCGGGCTCGTGAGGCTGATCGACAACCCGGCCACCTCGATGGCCGAACTCCTGGAGATCGTGCCCGGCCCCGACTTCCCCACGGGCGGGATCGTGATGGGCCGGGAGGCCCTCGTGCGAGGCTACCTCACCGGGCGGAGCACGATCACGTTGCGGGCCCGCGCCCACGTGGAGGAGTTCGGCAAGAACCGCCACCGGATCGTGGTCACGGAAATTCCCTACCAGCAGACCCGCGACGCGATCGAGGAGAAGATCGCCGAGCTCGTCGGCGAGGACCGCATCAAGGGCATCTCCGCGATCCGCAACGAGAGCGACCTCAAGGAGCCCGTGCGGCTGATCCTCGAGCTCAAGCGAGACGCCGACCCCGACGTCGTCCTGAACCAGCTCTATCAATTCTCACCGCTGCAGACGTCGTTCTCCCTGATCTTCCTCGCGCTCGTCGACGGCAAGCCACGGGTGCTCTCCTTCAAGAACATGCTGGAGGAGTTCCTCCGGCACCGGACGGCGGTGATTCGCCGCCGCACTCAGCACCTGCTCCAGAAGGCCCGCAGCCGCAAGCACACGCTCGAGGGACTGCTCGTCGCGCTGGCGAACATCGACGAGGTGATCCGGATCATCCGCAGCTCGAAGTCGCAGGCCGAGGCCAAGGAGCGGCTCGTGCAGCTCGAGACGCCCGCCGCCCTCCTGGAACGCGCCCTCGGGGCCGACGGCTTCGCCATCCTCGTCGAGGAGAAGGGGCGGGCGGAGGCATACGCGCTGTCGCCGGTGCAGGCCGACGCCATCCTCCGGCTCACGCTCGGCCAGCTCGTGAACCTCGAGCAGGAGAAGCTCACCGGTGAGCACCGCGAACTGCTCGCGAAGATCGGCGACTACCGCCGGATCCTCTCCAGCGACGCCAACATCAAGGCCCTGATCCGCGAGGAGCTCGTGGAGGTCGAGGCGAAGCATGCGGACGAGCGCCGCACGGAGATCAGCGGCGAGGCGGGCGACATCCGCGACATGGCGGAGCTGATCACGGAGGCCACCATGGTGGTCACGATCAGCCGCTCCGGCTACGTGAAGCGCACGCCGGCCGACACCTACCGGGCGCAGCGGCGGGGCGGCAAGGGGCTCAAGGGTGCGAGCACCGACGAGGAGGATCCCATCGAGCACCTGTTCGTGGCCAGCACCCACGACTGGCTGCTCGTGTTCACGACGCTCGGCAAGGTGTTTTCGATGCGGGTGTTCGAGCTTCCCGAGCTCGCCCGCGACGCCAAGGGACGGGCCCTGGTCAATCTCCTCGAGTTCGAGTCCGGCGAGAAGGTGGCCGACTGCCGGGCCGTGGGCGGCTTCGAGGATCCGAACCAGTTCCTCATGCTCGCCACGCGGGGCGGCGTGGTGAAGAAGACGGCCCTCGAGCAGTACCGGCGGCGACGGACGAAGGGCCTGATCGCCGTCAAGCTGCGCGAGGGCGACGAACTCGTCGACGCCGTGGTGACGAAGCCCGGCGACGAACTCGTGCTGGCCACGGCCAAGGGCATGGCGATCCGCTTCCCGGAGTCGGACGTGCGGCCCATGGGCCGCGACACCAGCGGCGTGCGCGGCATCAAGCTCGCCTCGGGCGACCGGCTCGTGGGAATGGTCGTCGCCGATCCGGATGCCACGCTCCTCACGGTGTGCGAGCAGGGCTACGGAAAACGCACGCCGTTCGGCGCCGGCACGCCCCTCACCGGGCCCGCGCCGGGAGAGGAGGGAGAGGCCGACTCCCCGGAGCCGACGGAGGCCGGCGACGAGGGGGATGGGGAAGGCTCGAGCGGGATGCGGTATCGCACGCAGCACCGCGGCGGCAAGGGCATCCGCGACATCAAGACCACCGCCCGAAACGGCCAGGTCGTGTCGATCGTGGCGGTCAGGGACCAGGACCAGGTGTTGATGATGACGGCCCGTGGCAAGATCCAGCGCGTGAACGTCCGTGAGATCAACGCGATCGGGCGGAACACGCAGGGCGTGCGAATCATGCGTCTCGACGACGCCGACGCCCTCGCCGCGGTCGTGCCGGTGCCGCCGAGCGAGCAGGAAGAGGCGGACGCTCCGCCGGCGGAGTAGGGCGGGCCGGGCTGCGCCGGTGAACCACCTGAAGGAGAGCGCATGAGGATCGGCGTCGTCGGAACCGGATACGTCGGGCTCGTCACGGGGACGTGCTTCGCCGACAGCGGCAATACGGTCACCTGCCTCGACATCAACGCGGAGAAGATCGCGCGGCTCAACCGGGGCGAGATCCCGATCTACGAGCCCGGGCTCGAGGAGTTGGTCGAGCGCACCATGGCGGCGGGACGGCTGAAGTTCACGATCGACACCTCGGCGGCGATCCGGGATGCCGAGGTGGTGTTCCTCGCAGTGGGCACGCCGCCGGCGGCGGACGGATCGGCGGATCTCTCCGCCCTCTGGAAGGTGGTGGACACGATCGCCGCCCACCTCCAGCCCACCGCGATCGTGGTCACCAAGAGCACGGTTCCCGTGGGTACCTGCGCGGGGATCGAGAAACGGCTCAAGGAGCGCACGGGCCGCGACTGCCGCGTCGCGAGCAACCCCGAGTTCCTCAAGGAGGGCGCGGCGATCGAGGACTTCCAGAAGCCCGATCGCGTGGTCGTGGGCGTACGGTCGGACGAGGTCGGCCAGACGCTGCGCAGCCTCTATCTGCCGTTTCTGCGCACGGAGAATCCGTTCCTCGTGATGTCGCCCGAGAGTTCCGAGATGACGAAGTACGTGGCCAACTCCCTCCTCGCCACGAAGATCTCGTTCATCAACGAGGTGGCGAACCTCTGCGAGCGAATGGACGCCGACATCGACGACGTCCGCCGGGGCATCGGCCACGACAGCCGGATCGGCTTCGCATTCCTCTTCCCCGGCGTCGGGTATGGCGGCAGTTGCTTTCCCAAGGACGTGCAGGCGCTCGCGGCCATGGCCCGCGGCAAGGGCGTCGAGCCGCGAATCCTCACGGCCGTGCACGACACCAATCTCGCCCAGAAGAAGGTGCTCGGCGAGAAGATCGCGGCGCACTTCGGCGGCACCATGAAAGGACGGAAGGTCGCCGTGTGGGGGCTCGCGTTCAAGCCTCGCACCGACGACATCCGCGACGCTCCCGCGATCGACCTGATCGACCGGCTTCTCGAGGGCGGGGCCGTCGTGCGGGTGTTCGACCCGGAGGCGATGGCGAATGTGAAGGCCATCTACGGCGATCGGCTCGACTACGCGTCCAACGTGATGAATGCGCTCGACGGGGCCGACTGCCTGGCGATCGTCACGGAGTGGGGCGATTTCAGGAGGCCCGATTTCGACGAGATGGCGCGGCGGATGAATGCGAAGGTCATTTTCGACGGCCGCAACCTCTACCCGCCGGCCGAGATGCGGGCCCGGGGGTTCGTGTATCACGGCATCGGAAAGGTGCCCGTCGAGCCGGCCTAGCCGGTCTCGGTTCGAGTCTCCCGGGTGGGAGCAGCCCGGCCGATGGCCGGGTCGGCCCTGCGCGGTTTCCCTCAGTGGGCTGACGGGTGTCGATGCCGTCGGACGCCGCAGCCGGCGTTTGACACCCGTTTTTTCACGGCAGTAGATTTCCGTCCTCGATCGCCGCCGTCGAATCGGCCGGCTCGGCCCCGCCCTTCAATCCCGGAGTCCATTCCACCGTGAACCGCCTCATGCCCGCCGGTGTCGCCTGCTGCTGGACCATGCTCACGCCGCTCGTCGCCCTGGCCGATGCCGCCGACGCGCCGACCCGGGCCTGGTTCATCGGCCCGTACGGCTTCTGGTGGCTCGTGGGAACGGGTGGTTCCGCCCTGGCCCTGTGGCAGGCGTGGCAGTTCTTCACGTGGATGGAGGCGCAGCCCGCCGGCACCGACAAGATGATCGAGATCGCCGAGGACGTGCGCAAGGGGGCCTACGCCTACCTGAAGCAGCAATACAAGGTGGTGGCATACGCGTTCATTGCGATCTGCCTGTTCCTGCTCTGGATGGCGCTGGGCCTGGGCGTGCAGAGCCTGTGGGTGCCCTTCGCGTTCCTCTCCGGCGGACTCTTTTCCGGTCTCTCCGGCTGGTTCGGCATGAAGACGGCGACGCTCGCCAGCAATCGCACGGCCGCCGGGGCCGAGCGGTCGCTGAACGAGGGCCTGCAGATCGCGTTCCGCTCCGGGGCCGTGATGGGGCTCACGGTCGTGGGGCTCGGCCTCCTCGACATCATGCTCTGGTTCTTGATCCTCTACTGGCTCGTACCCGGCCTCGGCTTCACACCGCTTTCCCTCGAGGAGATCACGGTGACGATGCTCTGCTTCGGCATGGGGGCGAGCACCCAGGCGCTCTTCGCCCGCGTGGGCGGCGGCATCTTCACGAAGGCCGCCGACGTGGGGGCGGATCTCGTCGGCAAGGTCGAGCACGGCATCCCGGAGGACAGCCCGCGCAATCCCGCCACCATCGCCGACAACGTCGGCGACAACGTGGGCGACGTCGCCGGCATGGGCGCCGACCTCTACGAGAGCTACTGCGGCTCGATCCTCGCCACGGCGGCGCTCGGGGTGGCAGCCTTTCCCGGCGAGCCGAAAATGCAGCTCGCGGCGCTCTTTCTCCCGATGGCGATCGCGGCGGTCGGCACGCTCCTCTCCATCTGGGGCATGTTCCAGGTACGGACGGGGGAGGATTCGTCGCAGCGGTCGCTGCTGGCGGCGCTCGCCAAGGGGATCAACTTCTCGACCGCGGCGATCATCGCCGCCACGTTCGTCGTGTCGTTCCTGATCCTCGACGGTTTCGGCTTCTCACGCGTCTACCTGTCGTTCGGCGTGGCCACGAGCGTGGTCGTCGGTCTGCTCGCCGGCTGGCTGATCGGGAAGTGGACGGAATACGCGACGAGCAACGAATACACGCCGACCAAGGAACTCGCCGATCAGGCCCTCACGGGGCCGGCCACGATCATCATCGGCGGCGTGGCGGAGGGCATGCTTTCGGTCTGGGCGCCGGTGCTGATCACGGGCGTCGCGACGCTCCTGGCCTTCGGCTTCGCCAACGGCTTCGACTTCAAGGACCCGAACGACTTCGCCCTGGGGCTCTACGGCGTCGGCATCGCCGCGGTGGGGATGCTCTCCACGCTCGGCATCACGCTCGCCACGGACGCGTACGGGCCGATCGCGGACAACGCGGGCGGCAACGCCCAGATGGCGGGCCGGCCGGAGGTGGTCCGCGAGCGGACCGACGCGCTCGACGCGCTGGGCAACACGACGGCGGCCACTGGCAAGGGTTTCGCCATCGGCTCGGCGGCGTTGACGGCGCTCGCGCTGCTCGCCGCTTACGTCGAGGAGGTGCGGATCGGATTCGACCGCTGGGGCCACAGCGCCGTCGTGGCGGGTGCGGACGGCAAGCAGCAGTCCGTGGCCGGCGGCAAGGCCGTCGACGTGACGGCGGGCGACTGGGTGAAGCTCGCCGACCGGCTCGTCGTGAAGGTGGGGGATTCACCGGCGACCGGCAGCGCGTGGATGCTGCTCGATCCCGGCGCTATCCCGGACGGCGTGAAGCTCGCCGTGGGCGAGAAGTTCACCGTCGCCGATGCACCCGAACTCGAGAAGGCGGGGCGGATCGTGGCCGTCAAGCAGGCCCGGATGGCGGACTTCATGCGGTTCTACGACGTCACGCTCATGAACCCGAAGGTGCTCGTGGGGATGTTCGTGGGAGCGATGAGCGTGTTCGTGTTCTGTGCGCTCACCATGAAGGCCGTCGGCCGCGCGGCGAAGGGGATGGTGGAGGAGGTCCGCCGCCAGTTCCGCGAGAACCCGGCGATCATGGACGAGAACAATCCGCAGAAGCCCGACTACGAGGCGCCGGTGGCGATCAGCACGAAGGCCGCGCAGCAGGAGATGGTCCTGCCGTCGGTGCTCGCGCTCGTCGTGCCGTTGGCCGTCGGCCTGCTGCTGGGCGTCTCGGGCGTGCTCGGCCTGCTCGTGGGCGGCCTCACGACGGGATTCTGCGTCGCCGTATTCATGGCCAACGCCGGCGGCGCCTGGGACAACGCCAAGAAGCACATCGAAGGGGGCGTGCACGGCGGCAAGGGGAGCGACGCCCACAAGGCCGCGGTCGTGGGCGACACGGTGGGCGATCCCTTCAAGGACACGAGCGGCCCGAGCCTCAACATCCTCGTGAAGCTGATGAGCATGGTGAGCGTGGTGATCGCCGGCCTCGTCGTTCGCTACTCGCTCGAGGCGCTGGGGATCTTTTAGTTTCCTCGAGATTCCGACCCTGGCCCGCACGCGGTAGGCTGGACGGATGCGGCCTGGCTTTGGCATCACGATCGAGGCGACGGACGGCGCGGCGCGGGCGGGCACGCTCACGACGTGGCACGGCAGCGTGCCGACGCCGCTCTTCATGCCGGTGGCCACGCTCGCGAGCGTGAAGGGGGTCGATGTGGGCCGCGTCGCCGAGACCGGCGCGGGGATGATCCTCGCCAACACCTACCACCTCCACCTGCGGCCCGGCGAGGCGATCGTGGAGCAGGTGGGCGGGCTCGCACGCTTCATGGGCTGGAGCGGGCCCACGCTCACCGACTCCGGCGGGTTCCAGGTGTTCAGCCTCGCGAAGCAGGTGAAGGTGACGGAAGAGGGGGCCTTCTTCCGCTCGCATCTCGACGGCTCGGCCATCGATCTCACGCCGGAACGCGCGATCCACATCCAGGAGCGGCTCGGGGCCGACGTCGCGATGCAGCTCGACGAGGTCGTGGCGCTGCCCGCCGACCGGGGCCGGGTGGACGCCGCGATGCGGCGGTCGCTCCGCTGGGCCGAACGCTGCCTCGCGGCCCGCACGCGGCCCGACCAGGCGGTCTTCGGGATCGTGCAGGGGGGGCTCGAGGGCGACCTCCGGCAGGAGAGCGCCGAGGCGCTGCGGCGGCTTCCCTTCGAGGGCTTCGCGGTCGGCGGGCTGTCGGTCGGCGAGGGGCCGGAGGCGATGGGCATGGCACTCCGGGCGACCACGCCTCACCTCCCGGTGGACAAGCCCCGCTACCTCATGGGCGTCGGCCAGCCGCAGGACATCGTCAACGCCGTGGCCGCGGGGATCGACATGTTCGACTGTGTGCTCCCCACTCGCTGCGGCCGCAACTCGCTCGTCTACACGTTCGCCGGCCAGGTGCGGCTGCGGAACGCCTGCCATGCCGCCGACCAGCGGCCGCTGGAGGAGGGCTGCCCGTGCCTCGCCTGCCGCCACAGCCGCAGCTACATCCGTCACCTGTTCCTGGCGGGCGAGATGCTCGGGCCGGTCCTGGCATCGATCCACAACCTGACCTTCTACCAGCGGCTCGTCGCGCGTCTGCGGGAGGCCGTCGTGGCGGGATCGTTCGCACGGGTGGCCGCCGAGTTGCTCCCGCGGTTCACGGCCGCGATCGAGTGAGCGGCCGCACGGCCGCCGCGCGGGAGGTCGTTCCGAGGCCGCGGGCCGGTCTGCCCTTGTCCATGCCGCGCGGTGGCCGATACATTTTCGGCTCCGATCCCCCGTGGATTCCGCGGACCGCACATGCAGCAGCAGCCGAATCTACCCGAACTCGTCGTCTCCTACCTGCCGTTCGTGCTGGTGATGGCGGCGGCCTGGTTCCTGCTCTACAAGCCGGAGCGGGAACGGATGAAGAAGCAGCAGGAGCTGCTCTCGGGCCTCAAGAAGAACGATCGCGTGCTCACGACGGGCGGCATCTATGGCACCGTGGCGAACGTCGACCGGGCGGCCGAAAAGGTGTCGCTCAAGGTGGACGAATCGGAGAACGTCCGGCTCACCGTGACGCTGGCGAGCATCGCGAAGGTGCTCTCCGACACGGAGGACGCCTCCGCTCCCGGGGGCTGACCGCACGCCGGGGCCCGACCTCTCGATCTCGAACAGGATGGACATCGCAATGGAACGTTTCCCGGTCGCCAGTCTCCTCCTCGCCCAGGCCGACTCCGTCGCCGTCGCGGCGGGCGCCGCGGCACCCAACGCCGCGTCGCCCGCGTGGTGGCGCGAGGGCTGGTTCCTCTGGCTGCTGACGCTCGCGGTGATCGCGGTGCCGACCTTCGTGGCCTGGCTCCTCGCCAAGCGGCTGCGGGCGAGCGACATGTGGGCCCGGATCGCGGCCGTGCTGGTTTCGCTCGCCGCCGGCTGCGCCGTCACCGCGATGGGCTGGCCTCCGCGGCTGGGCATCGACCTCAAGGGAGGCGTGATCCTCGTCTACGAAGTCGACGCTTCCAAGCAGGCTCAAAAGTCGGCGGAGGGCGAGGTGGACGGCAATGCGGCCCGGCTCGACATGGACAAGCTCGTGGCCGCCGTCAGCCGGCGCGTGAACCCGGGCGGACAGAAGGAAGTGACGGTGCGGCGCTACGGGCTCGACCAGCTCGAGGTGATCGTTCCCGACGTCGGCCAGGCGGAGGTGGATCTCATCAAGCGGATCGTGTCGAGCGCGGGCGTGCTGGAGTTCCGGATCACGGCCAACAACGAGGATCCGCGACACAAGCGCGTGATCGAACTCGGCAGCGGCGCGACGGGCACCACCGTGATGGACGGAGGAACGGCGATCGGGCGCTGGGTGCAGCTCGACACCGCGAAGATGAACCCGGCGGAGGATCGCGGCCTCGTCACCCGCACCATGCCGGACGGGCGGGTGGAGGTGCTCGTCGTGCTCGACCGGTTCAACGTCACCGGCGGCTTCCTCTCGCGTGCGGCGGCCAGCTACGACAACAACCTCCAGCCCTGCGTGAACTTCTCCTTCAACTCGGCCGGGGCCGCCCTGTTCGGCACGCTCACGGGCCAGAACCTCCCCGACCCGGCCAACCGTCTCACCAGCCGCCTCGGCATCGTGCTCGACGACACGCTCCTCTCGGCCCCGACGATCCGCAGCGCGATCTCGGGCGACGGGCAGATCACCGGGAGCTTCAAGCAGGCCGACGTCGACTTCCTCGTGGGCGTGCTCAACGCGGGCAGCCTGCCGGCGGCCCTCCAGAGCGAGCCGATCAGCGAACAGAAGATCAGCCCGCAGCTCGGCGCCGACACGATCCGCTCCGGCGCCCGCGCGATGCTCCTGGCGACGATCGTGGTGCTCGCCTTCATGCTCGCCTACTACCGCTTCTCCGGCCTCGTCGCCGACCTCGCGGTGCTGCTCAACATCGTGCTCGTTGTGGCCCTCATGATCTCGATCAAGGCGGCCTTCACGCTCGCCGGCCTTGCGGGACTCGTGCTCTCCGTGGGCATGGCGGTCGACGCAAACGTGCTCATCTACGAGCGCATGCGCGAGGAGATGGACCGCGGTGCGGGCGTGCGAACGGCCATCCGCAACGGCTTCCAGCGGGCCTTCACGACCATTCTCGACTCCAACCTCACCACGGTGATCACCGGCGTGGTGCTGTTCGCGATCGGCACCGACCAGCTCAAGGGCTTCGCCGTGACGCTGATCCTCGGTTTGGCGCTGAACCTGTTCACGGCCGTGTTCTGCTCGCGAGTCGTGTTCGACCTCGCCGAGCGGAATCGCTGGATCACGCGGCTGTCGATGGCGAAGCTGTTCGGGCGCACGAACTTCCCCTTCGTTGCCTACATGCGGCCCGCGATCATCGCATCGATCGCGTTCATCCTCCTCGGACTCGCGGCGGCGTGGAGCCGCGGGCAGGGCCTGTTCGACATCGACTTCACCGGAGGCACGAGCGTGCAGGTGGCCTTCAAGGCCGATCAGCCGCTCGACATCGCGGACGTGCGGCGGTCTGTCGCGGAACTGCCGGACGTCGCGGTCAGCGCCGTGACGGCGGGCGACGCACCCGCGGGCACGCGGTACAAGATCGACACGTCGCTCAAGGACGAGGAGCGGGTGGAGGAGACGCTGCGCGGCGCGTTCGCCGGTCGCCTCGCGACCTACTCGATGGGCTTCGGCGAGATCGT
>RFPF01000190.1 GCA_009926295.1 Planctomycetia bacterium | reverse complement strand
GCAGGATCGTGGGCCGCCGCGCAGACGGCGTACCTGCCGCCCCCCGCGTCGTCGTCGCTCGACCGCCTCGCACAGGCGCCGCTCTCGCCACCCCCGCCCGCCTGGGATCCGTACGCGCCACAGGCGTCCCAGGTGTTTCCCGCGACGCCGTCGGCGGGAACGTGGGCGCCGGCCCAGTCGCCGAGCGCGATCACCGGTCAGCCCGGCTACCCGGGGTACTCTCCGGCGGCTCCGTCGATCGTGCCCACGCAGGCTCCCGCAGGCGCGCCCAACTCGCTCTTCCCCCCGGGCTATCCACAGCAGAACTCCACGTTCCAGCAGACGATGCGGCTCTACCAGGGTGCGCGGGGCAGCTGGGCCTATCTCTTCGGCAACGGCCAGGGCACGAACGTCGGCGTCAACGAGCTCGATACGTCCGCCACCTTCGCCGTTCCCTTCTTCCACAACTCGCAGGTGAACCTGAACCACGCGCCGCTGCTCATCACGCCGGGCTTCGGCCTGCAGCTCTGGGACGGCCCGCAGACCACGTCCACGATGCTCGCGGACCTGCCGCCCAACACCTACGACGTGTTCCTCGACGGGGCGTGGAACCCGCAGCTCACGCCCGTCTTCGGCGCGGAGCTCGGCCTGCGGGTCGGCATCTTCACGAACTGGAACGTGTTCGTGACCCAGAGCTGGCGCATCATGGGCCGCGCGATCGGCACCGTGCAGCTGACACCGACGATGGTCGGCAAGGCGGGCATCGTCTACCTCGACCGCAACCTCGTGAAGATCCTGCCGGCGGTGGGCATCACGTGGACGCCCGACGCCAACTCGCGATACGACATCTTCTTTCCCGCGCCCAAGGCGTCCCGCCGCTTCACCCAGCTCGGCAAGCACTCGGTGTGGGGATTCGCGGCGGGTGAGTACGGTGGCGGGGCCTGGACGTTTCGACGCCAGAGCGGCCAGATCTCACCGTTCGACTACAACGACGTCCGCATCTCGCTCGGCACGGAGTTCGTGCCGCAGACGCCCACCGGCCTCGCCGGCAGCTTCGAAGTGGGCTACGTGTTCGCCCGCCAGCTGTTCTTCGTGGACGGACCGCCGCAGTACCAGAACCTCAGCAACACGTTGATGCTCCGTGCAGGCCTTGCCTACTAGCTTGTCCGCGGAAACGGCCACCCATGGCCCGTTTCCGCTCATCGACCGGGGGAAACGCCGAGGGTTTCCCCGGTCGATGCCTTCGCCTCCGGCTGCGGCCCGTCCCTCAACGCTGCTTTGAGACGCCCTTCTGTGGTCCAGCGCGCGGGAACATTTCTGGTCTTCATCTCGGCCTTGCTGACCCATGCGCGGGCGGATGACGAGGTCGTGCGGCTGCCGCCGGTGGAGCAGGGGGTCTTCGAGCGGATCGGCACGGAGATACTCGATCCGATCCGCCTCGCGGCGCTGGGGGACCCGCAGGACTTGAGCGAGCCGCTCCTGCCCGACGACGTGGCGCCGCCGGGGCAGCCGCGGCAGGAGTTCGAGCCTCCCGCAGGACGAAAACTGCCGCCCGGCGCCAAGCCGGGCATGCTCCAGCAGGCGCTCTACATGGTGACCGAGCTTCCCAAGCTCGACGCGAACGGCCTCGGGCTGACGGTGCTCGAAAAAACGCTGACGCTCGGCCTGCCCTGTCCCACCGTCGAGTCGCCGCTCCTCATCACGCCGGGCTTCGTGGGCACGCTCACGAACATCCCGACCGGCGCCGACATCCCGGGTGAACTCTACGAGGGCTACATCCAGGCGCGGTGGCTCAGGAAAGTCGGCCAGAGGTTCGGCGTCGATCTCGCCGTGTCGCCCGGCTGGTACAGCGACTTCCACAACGACTCGCCGCAGGCGCTGCGGGTCACGGGCCACGGCTTCGGGGCCTGGGAGGCGCATGAAAATCTGCGGGTCGTCGCAGGCCTGATCTACCTCGACCGCTACGACGTGGATTTTCTGCCAGCCGGTGGCCTCCTCTGGACGCCCGCCGACGACAAGCGGTTCGAACTCATCTTTCCCCGCCCGCGGCTTGCGTGGCGGATCGCCGAGCGGGAGGGGACGTTCCGCGGCCGACGCGTGGCGTCGAGCCACTGGCTCTACCTGGCGGGCGAGTTCGGCGGCAACCAGTGGGCCGTGCAGGCCACGACGGGGCCGAACAAGGGGCAGGACCAGATCATGATCATCCGCGACTACCGGCTGCTCGCCGGCTGGGAGCGGCGGCCGGCTGACCTCGGGATCTCGTGGCGGTTCGAGACGGGCTGGGTGACGGGCCGCTCCGTGCAGTACTACCTCACCGACCAGCCGTGGCTTTACCCCTCCGACACGTTCCTCGTACGGGCGGGCGTCTGGTACTGACTCTACGCGAAACATCGGCATCCTGCCGATTTTCGCTTGGCCGGATTCCGCCGGCTCTCGATGGCGTGGCATCCAGCCACGCAGTCTGATGGCTGCCACTGGCCGACAGTCGGGACGACTGTCTTACGCGCCGGCGGGGTCCTTGCCGCCGACCCACGGGCCCGCGAGCGCCATGTATGCCTCCGGCTTGAGCGTGCTGCCGATGTCACCGGCGTGCCAGCCGGGCACGTGCTTCGGCTTGCCGCGTTCCTTCGAGAGCGCCTCCCACTTCTTCGCCCATGCGGGGCTGCCGTCGGAGTAGGTGCCGCTCGCGGCGTCGAAGTGATAGACCTTGCCGTTGCGGTAGCTCATCGCACCCAGGATCACCGTCACCACGGCCGCCGCACCGAGATCGGGCGTGTTGTTGCACATCTCCGGCTTCCCGGCGGCCATCGCGTCGAGCCAGTTCTTGAAGTGCAGGTAGGTCGTGTCGTTCTTCTTGAGCGTCTCCTCGGTGAGGTCGGTCTTGATCACCTCGTCCTTGATCTCGGCGTTGAACGTCACCTGCGGCCGCTCGGCCACGAACTTGAACTCCGTGAACTGCTCGCCGTTGCCAAACTCGAACGCCCCGTTGTGGCCGCGGATCACCTGCTTGAGGCGGGAGTTCTCGTTGCACATCGTGGACGTGATCAGGCCCTGGCAACCCTCGTTGTAGTCGGCCACCACGGTCGCGACGTCGGGCACCTCGCGGGTGTCGAGTTCGAGATAGATTCCGCCCGCCCCCACGACGCGCGCGGGATACCGCAGGCCCGTCGCCTTGAGCATCGCCGTCGTGCGGTGCACGAAGAGATCGGTGAGCATGCCGGAGCCGAAGGGCCAGTAGCAGCGCCACTGGGCATACACGGCCCGGTCGAAATCCATCTCGGGGGCGAGGCCGGCCGAAACGCCGAGCCACCGCTTCCAATCGATCGTCTGCGGCGTCATCTCCTTCTCGAGCTTGTAGTAGCGCCACTGGCCCATCGAGGAGTTGCGGAAATACTCCGTCTGGAACCCGAGCACCTTCCCGAGTTTGCCGTCGTCGATCAGGGCCCGGGCCTGATCCCAGACTTTGAGGCTCGTGGACTGCACGCCCACCTGCATCACCCTGCCCGTCTCGCGCCACACCTTCGCGACGTCGATCGCCTCCTCGACGGTCTTCGTCATCGGCTTCTCGGCGTAGACGTGCTTGCCGGCCTTGAGGGCATCGACGATCTGCCGGTGGTGCCAGTGGTCGGGTGTGCCGATGCAGACGGCGTCGACGTTCTTGTCGGCGAGCATGTCGGTGTAGTCGACGTAGCGCTTCGCCTCGACGCCGGTCTCCTTCTTGATGAACTCGCAGACCTTGTCTTCCTGGTTCTTGTAGACCTCGCTCACCGCCACGAGGTCGATGTTCGCCCCCTCGCTGCGCAACTTGGCGAGCGTCTTGACGTGGGCGCCGAAGCCACGCCCACCAGGGCCGATGAATCCGATCCGCAGCCGGCTGTTGGCATCGGCGGCCGAAGCGGACGCGGCGCCTGCGGCGAGCACGCCTGCGGCGGCGGTCGAGGCGCCGATGAAGCCACGGCGGGAAAGGCTGTCGGGGGCAGATGCGGGGGGAGCGACTCGCTCGGACATCGGGAGACTCCTGGCTCGGGATGGGAACGCGGATCGATGGAAGACAATACTATTTCACCACCCCGGCCCGACTCGTGCCAGTCGCATGCAAATGTCTGTCCTTTTCCGGATCGCCGTCGTCGTGGCCCTCGGCGGGGCTGTGGACGCCATGGCGACCCCGCTGGCCCGGCCGAAACTCCGGCCCAATCTGGTCGTCGTGGTCGCCGACGACGCGGGCTGGGGGGATTTTTCGTTCGTGGGGAATTCCTCGGTGGCGACGCCGGCCGTGGATTCGCTCGCCCACGACGGGGCGGTCCTCGAGCAATTCTGCGTGCAGCCGGTCTGCTCCCCCACCCGGGCCGAGCTCCTGACGGGCCGCTACCACCCGCGGAGCGGCGTGCGGGGCGTGTCACTCGGCCAGGAGCGGATGGCACCGGACGAGCGCACGATCGCGAGCCTGTTTCACGACGCCGGTTACGCGACCGGCTGCTTCGGCAAATGGCACAACGGCACCCAGTGGCCCTACCATCCGCGCGCCCGCGGGTTTGACACCTTTTATGGCTTCACGGAAGGTCACTGGGGGGATTATTTCGATGCGGAGATGGAACACGACGGCGTGTTCGTGCAGGGCAGGGGATACATCACCGACGACATCACGGACCACGCGATCGGGTTCATCGAAGACTCTCAGCAGAGGGGTAAAAAACCGTTTCTCTGCTACGTCGCGTTCAACACGCCGCACTCGCCGATGAGCGTGCCCGACGCGGAGTGGAATCGCTACGCCGACAAGCCGATCGAGAAGCGAGGCCCGGACGGCGAACGCGAGGATCTCGCCTTCACGCGGACGGCGCTCGCGATGGTGGAAAACCTCGACGCAAATCTCGGCCGGCTCCTGGCGACGCTCGAACGGCTCGACCTCGCCCGCGACACGATCGTGGTCTTCCTGTCGGACAACGGGCCCAACAGCAGCCGTTGGTGCGGCGGCATGCGCGGGAAGAAGGGGTCCACCGACGACGGGGGCGTAAGGAGCGTGTGCTGCATCCGGTATCCGGCCCGGATCCAGCCGGGCACGATCATCGACGACGTGACCGGCGCGATCGACCTCTTGCCGACGCTCGCCGGCCTCGCCGGCGTCGATCGCAGACATGAAAAACCGCTCGATGGCGTCGATCTCGCGCCGCTGCTCTGCGCAGGCCTTGAGGCACACGCGACGGCCGCCGCACTTGCCGGCCGTACCGTCGTCGCGAGTTTCGGCGGCAAGGTGAGCGTGCGCTCGACGCGGCACCGGCTCGACGCCGAGGGCCGGCTCTACGACATACAGCAGGATCCCGGCCAGACCCACGACCTCGCAGCAGAGCAAGCTGACATCGCCGACCGGCTCCGCGGTATCGCCGCAGCCTGGCGCCGCGACGTGCTCGATGCGGTGCCGAAGCCGACGGAAGAACGGTTTTCCGTCGGCTATCCCGGCGCCCCACTCACCGAATTGCCCGCCCGCGACGGCGCGACGCACGGCGGCGTGGCCCGCAGCGACAAGGCGCCCAACTGCTCCTTCTTCACGAACTGGACGAGTCCCGACGACTCGATCACGTGGATGGTGGACGTGCCGCTACACCGCCGAACTCTGGTACACCTGCCCACCCGCCGACGCGGGTGCGACGGTCACGCTCTCCGGCGGGGGCAGCGTGGTGACAGGTACGATTCATCCCGGATGGGATCCACCGCTGAACACGGCCGACGACCGCATACCCCGCGGCCACGGCGAGAGTTTTTCCAAGGTGTTCAGGCCGCTCGCCCTCGGCACGATCGCGCTTGACAAAGGGCCGACGACGCTCGTCCTCCAGGCCACTGCCATTCCCGGCGACTCCGTCGCCGACGTGCGTCGCCTCGTCCTCCGCCCCACCCCGTAGGACAACCGCGTCTCACGGGTTCGTGAGATTCGGGCTCCAGAGCCCGGGTTTGACTTCCGGCACGGCGCCGTCGGCCGGGAACGTGGTCCTGACGGCGGCGGCGAGTTGCTTCGACAGGTCGGCGACAGTGGCCGCATGCGC
>RFPF01000189.1 GCA_009926295.1 Planctomycetia bacterium | reverse complement strand
TGAAGAGGGTGCTCTTGCCGACGTTCGGCAGTCCGACGATGCCTGCTTCCATGATGCGCTGCGTGACTCCACGGTTCGGGTACAGTGAAACCGTCACATGATGCCCGATATGCCACGTTCATCACAGACCCTGCCTGCAGACTTCTTCGACCGGCCGGCGGACTGCGTCGCCCGCGGTCTGCTTGGGACGCACCTCGTCGTGCGCGATGCCGATGGCTCGGTGTCGAGGCACGCCGTATTCGAGACGGAGGCGTACCTCGGCGCGCACGACCTCGCCTGCCATGGGTCGAAGGGGATGACGAAGCGGAATGCGGTGATGTTCGGCCCGGCTGGCTGCTGGTACGTGTACCTCTGCTACGGGATGCACTGGATGCTGAACGTCGTGACCGGCGCCGAGGGCGTGCCGGCGGCCGTGTTGATTCGCGGGGCCGGCGAGTTCGTCGGACCGGGGCGGGTGACGCGGGGGCTCGGGATCGACAAGGCGTTCGACGGAGCGGCGGCCGCCAGGGCGACGGGGCTGTGGTTCGACGCGGGCGAGCCGATTTCACCACGCTTCGTCAGCCGGACGCCGCGGATCGGCGTGAGCTATGCCGGCGAATGGGCGGAGAAGCCGCTGCGTTTCGTCGTCGATCCAGCGAAACTTCCTACAATGCCGCAGGCCAGCCGAACGAGGAGGCGGAAACCGTGAAGCGACGCGACATCATCCTGGCAGGAGCATGCATCATGACGGGAATGGGATTCGGGCAGGCAGCGGACGAGACCGGCGGAACGCTCACGAAGGCCACGTTCGCCGGCGGCTGCTTCTGGTGCACCGAGGCGGTGTATGCCGAACTCAAGGGCGTGAAGAGCGTCACGAGCGGCTACATCGGCGGGCAGGTGCCGAACCCCACCTACAAGCAGGTGTGCACCGGGATGACCGGCCATGCCGAGGCGATCGAGATCGAGTACGACCCGCAGGTCGTGCCGTTCGAGAAACTGCTCGAGGTGTTCTTCACCACGCACGACCCCACCACGCTCAACCGGCAGGGGGCCGACGTGGGCACACAGTATCGCTCGGGCGTGTTCTACCACGACGCCGAGCAGAAGCGGATCGCCGAGGAGGTGATCGCGAAGCTGAACGCAGCCCGCATGTTCCCGGGCAGGATCGTGACGGAGGTCACGCCGGCGAGCACGTTCTATCCGGCCGAGGACTACCACCAGGACTATTTCGCCAACAACCCGTTCCAGCCCTACTGCCAGGCCGTGGCGGCGCCGAAGGTGGAGAAGGTCCGGAAGGTCTTCAAGGACCTCGTGAAGTAAGAGTGCGGCAAGCCTCGCGCTTGTCGTGACCGGAAGGCAAGCGGGACGGTTGTCGCAGGCTTGGAACACAAAACACGGGCCAATACTCCATGAAAGATCCCACCGTCCGCGGCGTCGTTCACCTGATCGAGGAGACCAAGACCTTCGGTCAGAAGGGCTTTCGCAAGCGGCTGGTGGTCCTCGAACAGTCCAAGGGCACGTTCACCAACTTTCTTCCCATCGAGTTCGTGAAGGACGGCTGCGACGCCCTCGACGACCTGGCCGTGGGAGACGACATCGAGGTGACCTACCGTCTGACCGGCCGCCGCTGGCAGCGGGACGCGGCGAGCGAAGCGAAGTATTTCCTCAGTGCCGAGGGCCTGTCGTTCAAACGGCTTTCCGGGAGCGGGCGGCCGAGCGACCATTCGACCACCACCGACGACCCGAACGACGCGTTGGCCGAGGCCGGCGACGACGACGTGCCGTTTTAAGGGTGCTTTTGGCCGTTCGCCCCTGGGCTCCATGAGCCCTCGGGCGGGCATGCCGGCGGTCGTGGCGGCATCACGGGCCGCGAAGCGCTGCCGGCGCGAAGACGGAGTCGTCGAGATTCACGTTGAGTTTCACGTCTGTGTACGTGAACTCCGCGGTCAATGGCGGCTCCTGCCCGGGCGATTCCGGCCAATCGTACACGTCAAAACGCACGGGCACGTGCAGCTCGGAATCAATGGCCATGCTGGCGCTGAAGAACTGCAGGCCGTCGCGGCGCAGCGGGTGCGTGATCCGCAGCATCCGGCAGGGGCGACGGTTGATGGTGGCGGTCGTGATGTGTTCGACGACCGTGTTGTCGCCTGATGGGTCGGCCGCCATATCCTGCTGCAAGGTGTGGATCGTGCGATCGAGCAGATGCGAGAACCCGATCTCGGTGATGGGCATCAGGCTCTCCCGCTTGACGCTTTCACCAAACGGATCGATGTCGATGACGAGGTAGCTGAAACGTCTTCCACCCTTGCGGACCAGCAGTTTGTCGTCGTTCCGGCCGGCGACAAACAGGGCTCGCCGTCCTGCAACGTCGGGGGGGCCGAGAAACTCGAGAAGCACGCTTAGTGGCTGCGTCACCTGTTCGTCCACACGGCCTTCTTCCCGGATACGCATGTCGATGTAGTAGTAGTCCTGCAGTTCGCCGTCGATGCGCTCGCGCTTGGTGACCCGGCATCTGAAGTCGCGTACGGCTCGCTGCAGGTAGGCCCGCTCTTCGTGGGCGAACTTCAGCACCCACGCGAGCGGATGGTCGGACGCCGACGGCGGGCTGGCGGCAGCTTGTTGGGCATGAACGCGATGGGAACCTGAAACGAAACCGGTGAACCCGAGCAGGATCGCCCCGCTGTTGAGAAGCCATCGCCTGGACATGACATGACCCTTCGAGCGGTGAAGTCCGAACACGCTCATCATACCGATGAGCGGTCACGGTCCGCGTAATATCGTCAGCCCGAAGAGGAACTCGCACGGCTGCACAGTCTGCGTGGTCAGCCCATTCCCTACCTTCCGAAAGCCCACGGGCCGACCTGTCCTTGCCAGCCGGCAGCCCCGGCACTCCTTGGCTGTGCCTGCCGCTATGCTTCGGCGTAGCGTGCAAGCAGTTCCTGCGCTTCGACGGGTGTGATTCGCGGGTAACCAGTAACCAAGGGGCCGGCGGATCACTCGCCCGTCATCGGCTCGAGCGGCGGAAAGTCGTCGGCCGACACGCCGCGGGCCACGAGCTTCGCGCCCGCGAGCGTCCGCATGGAATAGGTGATGTCGGCGAGCTTCAGACACTCGGTCCACTCGGCCACGGCCTCATCGTCTCGGCCCTCGCGTTCGAGGACGAGGCCGAGCAGATACTGCAGCGAGCAGCGCTTGCGCGAGTCGAGCTTCGCAGCCAGGGCCCGGAGCGGTGCGGCATCGAGCCGGCCCGCCGGCTCCAGCCCCACGTCGGCAAGGGCTTTCGCCAGGGCCACCAGTTCGGGCCGTGGGCCCCCGACCCCCGGGCCGTCGCCGGCGGTCGCAGCCGCGATCACTCCGTCGAGCTGCTCTTTCAAGGCCGCGCCGGTCGGCGGCGGCTGATCGTTCAGGAGGAACAGCAGTCTGGTGCTCGGGTGGGCGGCCACGGCGGGCGCGTTCTCGAGGGCGCGTCTCATGGCGGTGGCATCGCCTGCGAGTCGGGCGAGCTCGTAGCCGGCCTCGGTGGCCCGCATGCGGTCGAGCTGTCCCGACTCCAACACCTGGCGGAGTTGGGTTTCGGCCGCCCGAGCGTCGCCCTTACCGGTCCGGCGGCAGAACGCATACCAGCCGACGGTTCCCGGATACCGTTCGAACCCCGCTTTGAGCACGGCCTCGGCTCGATCCCACTTCCGCAGTGCCTCCTGGCATTGGGCGAGGAGGTCGATTCCTTCTCCGGAATAGGTTCGTGCAGCCTGCCCGGCGTAGGGGAGTGCCTGCTCCGCCTTTCCCGCATGGAGGAGTTTTCTGGCAATCGCGCAGCGGATGGAGGCGTGCTGGAGCCCGAAATCCGGTTCCTCGAGGGCGGCTTCGAGCACCTCCAGCCAGCGACGGTCGTCCCCCTTCTGCGCGTGCACCTCCGCCCAGACCTGGTAGGTCTGCCCGTCGTGAGACAGCTTCGCGGCTCGCTCCAGGAGGGCGTCCGCCTCGTCGAATTCCTTGCGGTCGAGGTGGCGACGACCCACCTTCGCAGCGACGGAGGCGAACTGCTCGGCCTGCCGGGCGATCTCGTCTTCGTCTCCGGGCCGGGGCTTGAGGCTCCGGGCGATCGCGGTCAGTTGAATCATGGGGCAGTTCGGTGAAACCTGGCGCAGTCGCGACTGCCAGTAGTCGAACGACTCCTCATCGGCCGTCGTGTAACGGAGAAACCTGGCCAGTTCGCCGGCCGTGTCATCGACGAATCGGGCGGCGACCCGGCCCAGCGTCGCCCGGCGCTTGTCGTCGAATGGAATCGTGCGGTCGAAAAAGGGGAGCATCGCCTGCTCGAGCACGTCCGGCCGGTAGGCGAGCGTCGTCTCGGTGGCCTTGCCCCGCACGGCCGGATCGCTCGCATAGAGGAGCGCCGTGTCGCCGTAGGGATGAAGATCGATGATCGGACGCGCCGCGGCGAGCCACTCGTCGGTCGGCACGCCGTACTGCAATCGTTCGAACTTCGCACGATCGTAGACGGCCATCCAGGCGAGCTCGCGGACGATCAGCCCGAGCGTCTCCCAGCGGGGCTCGCCGCGGTCGGGCTCGACCTCGGCCGCGACGCGGCCGAGGTCGAGGAGTTCGCGAATCAGCGATGCCGTCGGCGCGAAATCGACGGCCTCCGCGGGGGCTCTGTCGGGGCTGCCACCGGGCTGGGGGCGGTTCTTGGGCGAGCACGGCCACGAGATCGTTCGGCGCGAGCTCGAGCCGCACGGCCTCGGGTACGACCCCGGTGGCGACTTCGCGTGCGGCCGCCACCGTCACTGCCGCAGAGGGGCCAAGGTATCCGAGCTTTGCGATCGCATCCATCAGCCACAGGCACGACGTCTCCTCCTCGATCAGTCGAATGCCGACCGCCGTGGCCTGAGTTCCGCAGGCGGCCAGGTCGAGCGCGATGAATTCCAGCATGTCGGCGAGGACCGGCGCGGCTTTCCGCGATGCATCGAGGCCCGCGAGGTCCATCTGGCAGAAGGCATCGATCGCCGGCACCCACGGCGGACGCGCGGCCTTCCCGGCCGCGCCAGCGGCAAGTTTCTCCGCGCGGGCGAGGTCGTCGAGCGCCGCGGCATGGAGGCCCGTCAGCGCGAGGGCATAGGCACGATGCCACCAGCCGAGGGGCGACTCAGGTTCCCGCGATGCCATCCGCTGGGCGTAGACGAGCGCCCGGCCCTTGAGGGCCTTCGAGAGCGGATCCCAGCAGTGCTCGGTGAGCAGCCCGAGCAGCGCGTAGCCCCGGGCGAGGCTGCCGAGGCGGGCCTGCTCGTCCACGTCGGCACCGCCCCGCATCGCGTGGAAGTGGCGGAGAGCGGCGAACAGCCGGATCGCATCGAGGTGATCGAGCGCCTCGAGCGATCGCCTCGTGGCGTCGTCGTCGATCTCCGGATCGGCCGCACGTTTCGCGAAGCCCTCCGCCTCGAGCGCCGTAACGAATCGCGTGCGCGACGCCTCCTCGGCCTGTTCGAGCAGGCCGAGATAGTTGGCATCGTGTTCGAGCGTGAAGGCAGTGCCGTCCACCGTGGGCCGTTTGCGACCGGTTCCCCGCACGATGCGGGCCCCGTAGTCGTCGGCCGACAGCGAGAAGGCGATGTCGAACGGCATGTTGTCCGCGCCCTTCTGCTTGGAGGTCGGCATCTCGCTCCCCATCCAGGCATCGCGGGTATCGAGTCCGAGTTGTTCGCGAGCCGCGACCAAAAACGCCTGGCGAAGAATCTCCCGGGTGAGGCTCGCGGGCTGGTGGCAGCGTGGCACGCTGCCCTTCACGTCGAGCCCCTTGTCCATGAAGACCACGGCCGGCGTCGATGGGGCGTCGTCCGCGGCCGAGGCCACGCACGCGGCCAAGATAGTCGCAGCGAGCCCAAGCAGGCAGGCGCTGCGAAATGGGGATGGCATCGCGTTCATGGTGAGCGCTCGTCGTGCTGGTTCCGGATGATCGGTCACTCGTAGCGTGCAAGCAGTTCCTGCGCTTCGACGGGCGTGCCCGGCGTGACGAGCACCTCGGCGAGTTTGCCGTCGCGCTCGGCGTAGACGGTCGTCTCCATCTTCATCGCCTCGAGCGAGAGGAGCTTCTGCCCCTTCGT
>RFPF01000188.1 GCA_009926295.1 Planctomycetia bacterium | reverse complement strand
CCGCCGCCCATGCCACCGCCGCCCATGCCACCGCCGCCCATGCCACCGCCGCCCATGCCACCGCCGCCCATCTGCTGCGCAACGACCGGCGCGCAGACGAGTGCCGCTGCCAGGCAGGCGCAGCACAGTGACAGGAAATTTCGCGGCGTTTTCATGGAGGTTCCCGGGGGCAGCCCAAACACCCTCGTTGATTATCGACTGCCCAGGGGGCCGATCTCCACTCGCCCCGGTTCTCCCGGATTTTCGGCCTCAGGCGTAGGCCTTCGGCCCCCGACGGGTCGGCTCCGCATCGCGGCGTTTCTGGCCCAGGGTCACCGCCGCTCGAACGGACCCCGGCCCGAGCAGTTCGGTGAGTTCGGCCAGCAGGGGGTGCGACCAGGCCACCTTGTCGCGGTCGGCCTCCATCAGCACCCGCCGGCCATCGGCCAGGTCGATCACCAGTCGCACGGGCGTCGGACCCGGATGCCGCCTCAGCACGACGGAGAGTCTGTCCAGCGTCTCCGCTCCATGGACGGATTCCGTGAGTTTCACGGTGACACTCCGCGCCGGCCTCGTCCAGATCTCGGCGACCGGCACGAGGTCGTTGACGATGAGGTTCGTCTCGTCGCTGCCGGCACGCCGATCGATCGACCCGCTCACCACGACGACGGCGTCGGGCACGATCGCCCCCCCGAGCCGGGCGAAGTCCTCGGGCCAGCAGATCGTGCGCACGAGCCCCTCCATGTCCTCGAGGTCGAACATGCCGTAGCGGGTGTGAGTCGATCCCGGCCGGGCCTGCTTCACGTTCGAGAGCTTGAGCGCCGAGACGAGCCCGCCGATCACCACGTCGCCCTTCGCCGGCACCCCGCCGAGGCCGGCCGTGCCGTGCGTGCATACCGCCGCGAGCAGGCCCGCGTGCTCCGCGAGCGGATGGCTGTGCACGTAATATCCCAGCACCTCCTTCTCGCCCGAACGCATATCGAAATCCGAGAGCGGCGGCACGTCGGGCAGGCACGGCGCGGCACCGGGCGAAGCGCCGGCGGCATCCTCGAAGGCGTCGAACAGGTTCTTCTGACCGCTCTTCCGGTCGGCCACCCGCGCGGCCCCGGAGGCCATCGCCTTCTCGATGCCGGCGAGGATCGCGCCGCGGTGGGCGCCGAGACCGTCGAAGGCGCCCGCCTTGGCGAGGCTTTCCACGGCCGTCCTGTTCACCACCGACGGATCGAGACGGCCGCAGAAGTCATCGAGGTCGCGATACACCCCGCCCCGGGCCCGCTCGGCGGCGATCGCCTCCGCGGCCTGCCCGCCGCAGCCCTTGATAGCGGCCAGCCCGAAGAGGATCCGGCCCCCGGCCACCGCGAAGTCGGCGAACGACGCGTTCACGTCGGGCGGTGCCACCTCGATGCCGATCCGGCGGCAGTCCTCGATGTGCTCGACGAGCGCGTCCTTCTTCTTGAAGTTGCGGCCGGTGATGTCGCCGGAGAGCAGCGCCGCCATGAACTCCACGGGCCAGTGCGTCTTGAGGTAGGCGGTCTGCCACGCCAGCAGCGCGTAGGCCGTCGAATGGCTCTTGTTGAAGCCGTAGCCGGCGAACTTCTCGATCAGCGCGAACACCTCCGCCGCCTGCTGCCGGGAGAGACCCTGCGCCTCGGCGCCGGCCACGAACTGCTCCCTGAAGGCGGCGATGGTTTCGAGCTTCTTCTTGCTGATCGCCTTGATGCAGGTGTAGGCACTGGAGAGCTCGATTCCGCCGAGCCGCTCCAGGATCCTCATCACCTGCTCCTGGTAGACCATCACGCCGTGCGTCTCGGCGAGCACGTCCTTCATCACCGGATGGAGGAACTCGGCCCGCTTGCGGCCGTGCTTGACGTTGACGTATTCGTCCACCATGCCGCCTTCGAGCGGTCCCGGCCGGTAGAGCGCGTTGACCGCGACGATGTCGAGGAAGTGGTCGGGCTTCATCCGCTGGAGCAGGTCGCGGATGCCCCCGCTCTCGAGCTGGAAGATGCCCTTCGTCTCGCCGCGGCAGAGCGTGGCGAAGGTGGCGGCGTCGTCGAGCGGAAATGCGAACGGGTCGGGCCGCATGCCCGTGTTCGTGGCGATGATCTCGAGCGTCTTGGCGACCACGGTGAGATAGCGGAGCCCGAGAAAATCCATCTTCATGAGCCCGGCTCGCTCGACGTCGCCCATGGCCCACTGCGTGATCACCTCCTCCTTGCCAGTCACCCGCTGCAGAGGGACGTATTCGACGAGCGGACGATCCGCGATCACGACCGCGGCCGCGTGCGTGCCCACGTTGCGGGCGAGCCCCTCGATCCGCCCGGCGAGTTCGACGAGCTCCCGCACCTCCGTGTCGGCGTCGCAGGCGGCGGCGAGCTGCGTGCCCGGGGCTGCGGCGTCCTCCAGCGTTATGCCGAGCTGGTCGGGCACCAGCGCCACGATCTGGTCGACCCGCGGGATCGCCAGGCCCATGGCCCGGCCGACGTCGCGGATCGCGGCCCTGGCGGCGAGCGTGCCGAAGGTGCCGATCTGGGCCACGTTCGCGTCGCCGTACTTCCGCTTGACGTAGTCGATCACCTCGCCGCGGCGGTCCTTGCAGAAATCGATGTCGATATCGGGCGCCTCGCGGCGGTTGACGTCGAGAAACCGCTCGAAGAGCAGGTCGTACTCCAGCGGGCAGACGTGCGAGAGATAGAGCGAGTAGGCCACGAGCGAGCCCACACCCGAGCCACGTGCGGCGGCCGGGATGCCGTTCTCGCGGGCATAGCGGACGAAGTCCCACACGATCAGGAAGTAGCTGGCGAAGCCGAGCGTGTCGATGACGCCGAGTTCGCGCTCGAGTCGCTCGATGACCTGCGGGTGGAGCGTCGCGCCGGGGGCGTCGGCCCAGCGGTTCGAGGCGGTGGCGTAGCGGTCGCGCAGGCCCTCGAGGCACAGCCGCCGCAGCTCCTCCGACGCCGACCGACCGGCGGGCACTTCGAACCCCGGGAAATGCCGCTTTCCGAGGTCGAGCTCGATCGCGACCGAGTCGGCGATCTCCTGGCTGCGCGAGACCGCGTCGGCCACGAGGCCCCGGTCGAGACGGGCGAAGGCGTCGTGCATCTCCGCGGGGCTCTTCAGGTAGAACTCCGTCGAGTCCATCCGCATCCGGGAGGGATCGTTTCGGAACCGCCCCGTGTTCACGCAGAGCAGGATGTCCTGGGCGACCGCATCCTCGCGGTTGACGTAGTGGCAGTCGCACGTCGCGACGGGCGGAATGCCGAGTTCCCGGGCGATCTCCAGGGCCACGTCGGTCACCTGCTCCTGCACGCCGAGGCCGTTGTCCTGGATCTCGATGAAGTAGCGGTCGCCGAACAGTTTTTGGAACCAGCCGGCGACGTCCCGGGCCTGGGCGAGCGAGTCCCGGGCCTCGCGTGACGAGCCGATGAGCGACCGGCTGAACTCGCCCGACAGGC
Organism: Planctomycetia bacterium; assembly: GCA_009926295.1. GTDB lineage: Bacteria > Planctomycetota > Planctomycetia > Pirellulales > UBA1268 > RGVT01. The sequence goes on along the minus strand of RFPF01000188.1, from coordinate 2,661 downwards.
AGCCGGAGAGGCAGACGATCCCCTCGTGGTGGGCGGCCAGCAGTTCACGGTCGATCCGGGGCTTGAAGTAGAAGCCCTCGAGGAAGGCGCGGGTCGAGAGCTGGAGCAGGTTGGCGAACCCGATCCTGTCGCGGGCCAGCAGCGTCAGGTGGTAGCTCGAGTCTTTCTGGCTGCCGGCGTCCTTTTGGAACCGGCTGCCGGGGGCGATGTAGGCCTCGTAGCCGATCACGGGGTTGATGCCGGCGCTGCGTGCCGCCTCGTAAAACTCCAGGGCCCCGTGCAGGTTGCCATGGTCGGTGATCGCCAGCGCGTTCATGCCAAGCTCGACCGTGCGGCCGACCAGCCGCTCGATCGAGCTCGCGCCGTCGAGCAGGCTGTAGTGGCTGTGGCAGTGGAGATGGGCGAAACGCGGCGCGCTCATCCGTGGGCTCGCTGGGTGCGGCATGACAGTGTATCGCCTCGCGGCGGGACGGAGGCTGCTCACCCCAACGCGGGCAGCGACGGGCCGAGCGGCCAGGAGACGCGCTCGCCGGCGAGGGCGCTGCCGAACGCGGCCGCGATCATCTCGCAGGTGGTGCGCCCGGCCAGCATGCCCGTCTCGGGCTCGCGGTCGTCGGCGATGGCGTCGAGCAGGTCGGCGACCGCGAGCCGGCCCCAGGCCGCCCGCTCGGCCGCCCGATCGACGTCGCCTTCCGGAAGCGGCGAGTCGAGCCCCTCGGGTCCGATCGGCTTCCACGGGAAGTCCTTCTCGGTTCTCCACAACGGAGCCTCGCGGAGCCACGCCTGCGGCACGTTGTCGGGCCGGATGTGGATCGCCCCCTTCATGCCCGCGATCGTGAGCCCGAAGTTCGGCTGTTTCTGGCCCGCGTCGCGGGTGCTCGCGAAGTATCCGACCGGACCGTCGGCGAGGCCGAACATCGCCGCGATCGAGTCGCCCGCGATCCTGCCGATGCCCTCCGGGCCGTCGACGCCGTCGGCCGGAGTGATCGGCCGGCCACCGACCGTGACGCTCGCCTGGCACCACTGCGGCGCCCCTCCCAGATCGACCATCAGGTCGAGCACGTGGCAGCCGAGCACCACGAGGTCCTCGCCGCCGCCGCGATGGTCCTCTTTGCCGCGTGCCCGCAGTTCGAGCACCCTTCCGATGCGGCCGTCCTCGATGAGGTCGCGGACCGCTGCATATGAGGGCGCGTGGCGGTTCACGTACGCCATGCCCAGCTTCGCATTCGCCTTGCGGCAGGCTGCGATCACGGCATCCGCCTCGGCGAGGCTCCGCACGAAGGGCTTCTCCATGAAAACCCCCTTCGCGCCGGCCTCGACCGCGGCGATCGCCATCTCCGCGTGGCAATCGACGTGCCGCATGCAGATGGCGACGAGTTCGGGCCTCACGTCGGCGAGCATCTTCCGCCAGTCGCGATAGCCCTGCCTCGCATCCAGCCCGTTGCGGTGCACGGCCTTCGCGAGCCCCTCGTCAGACTCGTCGGCAACGGCCACGAGCGACACGCCGGGCGTCCGCGCCACGAGTTCGTCGATCGCGTGCCCCCAGTCGCCCCGCCCCGTCCGCCCGATCGCCACCGCCCGTATCGCCGCCATGGTCGCTCCTCCGGTTTTCGTCGGGCTCGAGCCCGTCATCTCGGACTATGATCGTACCCCATGACGCATCAGTCATCCGAACCCGCCACCCGCGGCCAGTGCGGCCACGCCCACGACCATCGCACGCTCGCCGCAACCCAATTCGACCGGGCGATGCTGGTGGGCGTTACGCTCAACGCTGCATTCGTTGCGGTCGAACTCGCTGCCGGGTTTCTCGGCAATTCGCTCGCGCTCGTCGCCGACGCCGGGCACAACGCGGGCGACGTGCTCGGACTGCTGCTCGCCTGGGGGGCGGCGTGGCTTGCCCGCCGGCCGCCCACGACGCGATTCACGTGGGGATTCCGGCGGGCCACGATCCACGCGGCCCTCGTCAACGCCGTGCTCCTGCTCGTGGCCTGCGGCGTGATCCTCTGGGAGGCCTGGCACCGTCTCGCGGCCCCGGCCCCCGTGGCGAGTTGGACGATGATCACCGTCGCCGCCGTCGGCGTCGCGATCAACACCCTCACGGCACTGCTGTTTCTCCGTGGCCAGCGCGACGCGAACGTCCGGGGCGCGTTCCTCCACATGGCGGCCGACGCCGCCGTTTCAGCCGGCGTCGTGGCGGCTGGCTTCGCGATCCTTCTCACGGGCCTCACCTGGATCGACCCGATCACCAGTGCATTGATCGCACTGGTGATCGTCGTCGGCACGTGGGACCTGTTCCGGGAAAGCCTCGACCTCTCGCTCGACGCGGTGCCCCGCGGCATCGATCCGGCGGCGGTCGCGGCCGACCTCTCTGCGATCGAGGGAGTGACGGACGTGCGCGACCTGCGGATCTGGGGCACGAGCACGTCGGAGGCGTCGCTCACGACGCATCTCGTCGTGCCCGACGCCGCGCAGCATCCCGCCACGCTCACCGCCGCCCGCCGACTGCTCCACGACAAGTTCCACATCGATCACACGACGATCGAGATCGACGCTGCGGAGTAACCGGCTTTTCGCAACGCACGTCAACTCGCCAACCTCCGGCGTCGGAGCCGGCGGTACGCTGCTCCATCGCCGAGGGCGATCGCTAGTCCCTTCTCAACT
>RFPF01000187.1 GCA_009926295.1 Planctomycetia bacterium | reverse complement strand
ACCGACGCCGCTGCGACGCCCGCGGACGTGGCCGCCGTCGCAGACTCGACCCCCGAGGAGCCGCCGCGCGAGCGGCGCACGCTCGGATCCCTCGATGCCGACGGCCCCGTCCGCATGCTCGTCACGCTCACGAGCCGCGGGGCGGCCGTCGAGCGGATCGAACTCGCCGGCCGGCAGTTCCACGACCAGGACGACTGGTCGGGCTACCTCGGTCACCTCGCCCTGACGGAGGTGCCTGGCGGCTGCCGGGTCGGTGTCGTCGGCGCGGGCACTCCCGCGGCCGCCGCCGGGATCGAGCCGGGAGACGTGATCGCGCGGGTGGCCCACGTCGACACGCCCGACCCCGTGGCGCTCCGCAAGGCCCTCGCGACCACGAAGGCGGGCCAGGCGGTCGGCGTCGAGCTCGTCCGCGACGGCAACACGCTGACGGTGGAGGCGCGGCTGGTGCGTCGGCCGCTGGAAGTGGTGCGGCCGGAGTACAGGACGGCGGCCGTCGACGATCCCGACGGCCTGCCCCACGACCCGCTCTCCTTCCGTCTCTCGCTCGAATCACGCGACGGCAGGCGGCGGAAGGAGCCGCTCGCCGAGATCCCGGGCCTGGAACTCGCGAATCGCGAATGGCAGATCGCCCCCGGGAGCGACGCGTCGCGGGTGCGGTTCATCGCCCGCCTTCCCGACGGCCTCGAGGTGGCGAAAGAGTACCGTCTCGTCCCCGAACGGGGCGGGCCGGGATACGAGCTCGAACTCGCCGTTGAGTTCGTTGCCGCCGGCAAGGAAACGGTGCTGACCTATGCCCTCGACGGCCCGACCGGACTGCCCACCGAGGGCTGGTGGTACACCTCGCGCGTGGCCCGTGACTGGGGGTCGCTCGCGGTGCGAGACGTGGCGATGCGGTTCGCAGGAGAGCAGAGCACGCTCGTGAGCGGACTCAAGATGGCCGACGCGGCGCTCGACCACCCGGCCACCGCGGTCCGTGACGGGAAGCCGCTCTCGTTCGCCGGGGTCGACGCCCTGTACTTCGCTTCGGCATTGATCCCGGAGGCCGCGGGGCCAACGGCGCCCGTGCTCGAGGAGGTGCGACCGCTCGTCGTCGGCGACGTGCCGCCGGCCGCGCGCCGCAAGCTCGTCGACGTCACCTGCCGGCTCGTGTCGCGGGAGATCCTGCTCACGCCGGGCACGCCCGTCGTGCACGGCTACCGGGTGTTCGCCGGGCCGAAGCGTCCGGAACTGCTGGCCTCGTTCGGCGCCGAGGGCGCCCGCATGGACGACCTCGTCTACTACGGCTGGTTCGGCTGGGTGGCCCGGCCGATGATCGCCATCCTCCACGCGATCCATGCCGTGATCGGCAACTACGGGCTCGCGATCCTGCTGCTCACCGTCATCGTGCGGGGTGCGATGTTCCCCGTCAGTCGGAAGCAGGCGATCTCGTCCCAGAAGATGCAGGTGCTGCAGCCGGAGATGAAGGCGATCGCCGAGAAGTACAAGAACGAGCCGGAGAAGCGCACGAAAGCCACGCAGGAGCTGTGGAGGAAGCACGACTACAACCCGATGGGCGGCTGCCTGCTCGTGTTCATCCAGATTCCGATCTTCATGGGGCTCTACCGGTCGCTCGCGACCGACGTCGAACTCCGGCAGGCGCCCCTGTTCAGCTCGGCCCTCCGCTGGTGTTCCAATCTCGCCGCCCCAGACATGTTCTGGGACTGGTCGAACGTCCTTCCGCAGTTCCTGACGGCGCCGGAGGGCTGGCTCGGCCCCTTCCTCAACCTTTTCCCGCTTGCCACGATCGGCCTCTTCCTCTGGCAGCAGAAGCTCTTCATGCCCCCGGCTCTCGACGAGCAGGCTCAGATGCAGCAGCAGGTGATGAAGTACATGATGTTCTTCATGGCACTGATGTTCTTCAAGGTGCCGTGCGGCCTCTGCCTCTACTTCATCGCGTCGAGCCTGTGGGGCATCGCGGAGCGGCTGCTCCTGCCCACGACCGCGCCCCAGCCGGCACTTGCCGGAGCGGCCGCGGGCGGCACCAGCCCACGCACGATCGACGTGCCGTTCCTGCCGGGTGGCAAGCCGAGGGACGACGCCGCCAGCGTTGCCCGCAAGAAGCGCCAGGCTCGCAGGCGGTAATGTCCGAAGGTACGCGCCGGCTCGGGGTTGCCCCGTACCATTTCGCCGGACGTTCACTTCGCCCTCCGGGCTGCGTTCACTCCGACTGACTGGCGCTGCGCCATCCATGGCTTCGCTGGTCAGTCAAGCCGGCTCAATGGTAGGGGCAACCCCTCGCCTCCCTGTACGGAAGCCCGACGCGCAAGCGAGGGGCTGTCTTGTTTCATGTGATCAGGCTTGGGGCTGCCCATGCCCTCGAGCCGGGCTATGGGAGCGAGCGTAGCCAAGGGCACCGATCCGCCGCAGGCGGATTGGTCTGCGAAGCGAAGCGTACATGCAGAGAGCCGAGGCCGGGAGGGCCGAGGCGAATGTCCGGCGAGGGGGTCTGGGCAGTCACGAGCCGGCGCCGACCAGAGGACTGCTTTGGTCGTGCTCGCGACGCTGCGTTAGGCTGGCGTTCAATATCCATGCGTTCTTCCTTCACCGATCCGGCCGATCTCGTCGTCGCTCCCGCCACGGTTCCCGGCGACGGAGCGCGGGCGATCGTGCGGCTGTCGGGAGAGGGGCTCGCGCGGCTGCTCGGCGAGTTGCTCGTGCCGGAGGTGGCCGAAGCGTTCCTGCTGCCAGGTGCCCCGCGGTGCGTGACCACCCTGTTCAGCGGGGAACTCGCGGCTGTCTGGGGCCCGCTCGCGGTCGAGGTGCTGTGGTGGCCCGGGCCGGCGGGGCCGACGGGCGGGCCGCTCGCGGAACTTCAGCTGCCGGCGTCGGCGCCGCTCGTGGATGCGGTGGTCGCGGCCGCGTGCCGCCATGGTGCCAGGATGGCGCGGGGGGGAGAATTCACGCTGCGGAGTTTTCTCGCCGGCCGGCTCGACCTCGTGCAGGCGGAAGCGGTGCTGGCGGTCGTCGAGGCGGCATCACCCGAGGCCTTGTCGGAAGCCCTCGACCGGATGGCGGGAGGCGCGGGCAGGAGGTTGCAGGCCGTGCGGGAGTCGCTGCTCGACCTGCTCGCCGATGTCGAGGCGGTGATCGACTTCGCGGACGAGCGATCGCCCGACCACGTCGCGGCGGCCGACGGCGGCTTCTGGGACTCGACGGCGGAGAGGCTGGCCGCCGCCGCGCGGTCGCTCGACGCCGCCCTGATGCAGCTGGCCGGCCGCGATGCAGCCGCCGGCGAACTGCCTCGCGTGGTGCTCGTGGGGCGGCCGAATATCGGCAAGAGCAGCCTCTTCAACGCGCTGGCGGACGCAGGTCTGGCGCTCGTCGCCGACGAGGCGGGCACGACGCGCGATTGGATCGGCGCGCGGCTCGAAGGGGCCGGCACCGGCTGCATGCTGGTCGATCTCGCTGGTGTCGACCGGAGCGCCCGTGGAGGTGCCGTGGCCGATGCGGCCATGGAGGTCGCCCGTGCCGAGATCGCGCGGGCCGACGTGCTGGTGGTGTGCCGCGATGCGGTGGACTCCGGTCCGCCGCCCGACGTGCCGCCGGGAGTTCCCCGCATCGACGTGTGGACGCGGTGCGATCGCCTGCCGCTGGATGCCGAGGCAGCCGATGTGATCGCCACGAGCTGCCGCGATCGTCGGGGCATCGAGGCGTTGCGAGGTGCGATCATCCAGGCGGTGCTTCGCCGCGATGGGAAAGGATCGCCTGCGACGGTGCGGATGCGGGTCGGCGTGGAGGCGGCCCAGGCCGAAGTCACCGCGGCACGTGCCGCGGTCGCCGACGCCCTGCGAGACGAGGCCGTCGTGGCCGGTCACCTCGGGCGGGCGGTGGGAGCACTCGACGGGGCGACCGGCAAGGAGATCGGAGCCGATCTCCTCGACCGCATATTCGCCCGGCATTGCATCGGCAAATAGTCGACTCGGAGGCAACGATGAGCGACGTCGAACGACAGATCCGTGCACTCGCCGCAGGTGCCGCGGCCTGGGCCGGCCGGCCGGCGGCGGACCGCGCCGCTCTCGCTCTGCGCACCGCGCGGATGACGGCATCCGCCGCCCACGCCTGGATCGACGCGGCCGCCGACATCAAGCGGTCGCAGGACGCCGCCGTGCGCGCCGAGGAAACGGCGACCGGGCCGCTCGCGACTCTGCGGCTCCTGCTGATCACGGCACGCGCACTCGCCGACGTCGGTCTCACGGGACTTCCCCATGTCGTGCAGCCGCCGCGGCTGACGCACGGGGGCGAGCCGTCGGCGGCACGGATCGAGGTGGAGGTTCTGCCGGGCCTCGCACCGCGGGGATCGCTTCGCGACGCCGCGATCTTCGGCGGCCACCGGGCAACGGTGCGGTGCGTCGACCCCGGCGGCCTCGACGCCTTCAAGCGGTCGTGGCGCTGGTGCTCGGAGCGGGCAACGTCACGGGGCTCGCGCCGGCCGACTGCATCAGCCAGATCTTCGAGCACGGCCGGGCGGCGTTTCTCAAGCTGCATCCTCTCCACGCCCCTCTCCGAGGAGTGTTGCACGAGGCCCTGCGCCCGCTGGTCGATGCGGGCCTCCTGGCGATCGTGGCGGGTGGCGTCGAGGTGGCAAAGGCGGCGCTCGCGTCGCCTGGACTCGACCACGTGCACCTGACGGGAGGAGCCGCCGCATTCGACGCCGTGGTATGGGGCGGCCGGAGCCGGAACGCCTCCCCGGTGCTCGCGCAGTCGATGACCTGCGAGCTTGGCAACGTCACGCCCTGGATCATCGTGCCGGGCCGCTACGCGTCGCATGAACTGGCCTCGCAGGCCGACATGATCGCCGCATCGATCGTGAACAACACCTCGTTCAACTGCATCGCGACGAAGCTCGTGGTGACCGCACGGTCATGGGGACAGCGCGACGAATTTCTCGCCCTCGTGCAGCGTCGCCTCGCCATGCAGCGGCCCAGGCCGGCGTGGTACCCGGGGTCGGCGGAGAGTTGGGAGTCGCTCGCGGGCGAGACGCCGCCGCCGGACGGCACGCTGCCCTGCGTGCTTCGTCCGGGGATCGATCCGGTTCGCGATCCGCAGTTCGTGGCCAGGGAGTGGTTCGTCCCGGTGGCGGCGGAGGTGCCGCTCGAGGCCGATTCGGTCGAGTCGTTCTGCGGCCGGGTGCACGACCTCGTGGGCCGCCTGCCCGGCTCGCTCGCCGCCAGCGTGACCCTGCCGCCGGCGTTGGCGGCGCACGACGCGGCGCGTGCCGAGATGCTCGTCGAGCACCTGCCGTTCGGCGTGGTCGCCGTGAATACGTGGTCGGCGCTCGCATACTCCCTGGGAAGCGTCCCGTGGGGGGGATTCCCGGGCGCCACGCTCGCCGATCCGAGGAGCGGAATCGGCTTCGTCCACGACCCGCTCCTCCTCCCGCTCGTGCACAACACGGTCCTGCGCGGTCCACTCGCCGCCCGGCCGAAGCCACCCTGGTTTCCGTGGCACGCGCATGGCTCCGCGCTCGCCGCCGGCCTGCTTTCGATGTACGGGGAGTTTGCCCGCGGCAGGAGCGGCCTGTGGCAACTCGCCCGCATGGTCCCGGCGGTGCTGACCGGCTGATGCGCGCGTGGGACGCGGTTCGGCCTGCCCTACCTGCGGGCGGGGCGGCGCTTCGCGGCGACCTTCGGCTCGTCGCGGGCCGGGGCTGCCTCGTCGAACTTCTCGGGCTGGCCAGTGAGCTCGTAGAGGAACCGGCTCGGCTTGCATGGGCGGCTCTTGCCCCACTTCATCCGCGTGAGGCACAGCGAGAGCGCGAGCCTCTTCCGGGCGCGGGTCACGCCCACGTAGCAGAGCCGGCGCTCCTCGGCGATCGCGTCGAGGCCGTCGTCGAGCGAGCGGTGGTGTGGCAGCAGGCCCTCCTCGAGGCCCACCATCCAGACCTGGTCGAACTCCAGGCCCTTGGCCGCGTGGAGCGTCATGAGCCGGAGCACGTTTCGGCGGGGCCCGTCGTCGCGGAACCGCTCCGCCTCGGCGACGTCGAGGACGAGCTCGTCGAGGAAGTCGCGGATCACCCGGCTGAAATCGCGGCCGGGGCGGTGCGACTGCTCGTGCCGCGCCAGGGCATCGACCAGATCCTGCAC
>RFPF01000186.1 GCA_009926295.1 Planctomycetia bacterium | reverse complement strand
GCGTGCGATGGCGGATGGCATGGAGGCGGGCCGCCCTTCCCATCTCGATCAGCCGTGGCCGGTCACGCAGTGCCGCACGGACCGTCGCGGCCAACTCGCCGTCCTCCACGCCGTGGTGGAGGCAGTGCTCCCCCTCGCGAAACGCGGCATGCTGCAGGATCGTCGGGTGGTTCATCAGCGGCACCGATCCGCACAGCGCCGCCTCCGAGTGGCGGAAGCACTCCCAGCCGAGACCCTCCGGCGACCACGTGATCAGTGCCCGGGAACATCGCGCGAGAAATTCATCCCGCGGCAGGCGGCCGGCCTTCCGGGCCCGGTAGAGCTTCTCCGGGAGCCGGAGATCGGCCGCCGTGTACGGGAGTTTGTCGCCCCTGTGCCGCCGGGTCGCCTCCTGCACGACCTCGAGGAACGTGTAGCCGAACTCGTGGGTCGGCTCGATCATCGTGCCCTCGCCGTAATCGTTCCACGTCACGAGCTGAACGATCTCGACAGGCGACGCCAACGCCGCGTCGAGCGAGCGACTGCCGCAGCGTCTTGCCATCGCGGTGATCGAGCCGCGGGTTGGGCCGCTTGTAGACGTCGTCGTACCCCGCGACGGCCGACGCGATCACCTGCTTGGGATCACTCGACGGGAGCTTGAACGTGCGTTCGAGTTCCGCCCGCACGGCATCGTCGTCCGCCTCGCCCTTCCACGGCTCCCAATGGATCCACGTGAAGCCGCCGTCCGCCCCGACCTTCCGCCACAGGTGGTGCAGCGCGAAGAACGCTGGCTGCTGCGGCAGGTCGGCGAATGCCGCGGCCCAGGGCGCCGGCTCGGTCACCTGGATCGGACCGAAGTTCATCAGCAGCGGCCGTCCACCCACCCGCAGGTACTCCGGCCGGGAGAACCAGTGCTTCGAGAGCCAGCCGATGTCCTCCCGCAGCCGCTCCTCGGCGCCGCCGGACCCCAGCAGCCCCTGGTCGGCCAGCATCTTCATGATCCGATCCTCGTAGCAGGCGGCGAACCTCATGCCATAGCGGCCGATGGCGTCGCACACGGCAACGCTCCCCCCGTGGCTCACGGGGAAGTCAAACGCCTCGGCCACCCCGTACCAGTCGACCACCACTCCGTCGATGCCGGCGAGTTTCATCTGCGCGAGATGGCACTCCACGAGCGCGGGATCGGTCGAGTCATACGGCCCGATCAGGGGATGGTAGTGGGAGTAAATGTCGGGGAGCCCGTCGGGGCCGTTCTGCGAGGGATCGTGCAATGGCGGCTCGAACCCCCTCCAGTGCCCGCCCCACGCACCCCGCACTTCGGGTGTCTCGTACCAGGGCATGTAGTGGGCGAGCACGAGCTTCGTTGCCGCGGCCCGCTCGCCTGCGGTCGCATCGCCGGCGAACCCGTGGCTGCACGCCATCGTCGCGGTGACCGCGAGCACCGCCATGACGACGGCGACCTCCGTACCTCGCTCAAACCCCGCGGAAACGAACCGCGTGCCGCGACATGTGCGTCGAGTCTTCATCCAACCACCCCCGCAGCAAGCGACGTGTCGCAGAGCAAGAACCACCGTAAAATTGAGGGTGGACATGGCTGCGTGTCAAGCAAGCCTTCACGACTCCCGGAAGTGCCGGAGATGCGACGAGGGGCAGGCCGGCGTCAGCGGGGCGACCTTGGCCCGCGCACTCCCCGTGGACCGGGTATGCTGTCTTCGGTGCCGCGGCCATTGTCCTTTTCGTGAAGAGAGAATTTTCCATGATCGTGAACTCGCGATGCCGCGTGGCTGCCGGCGTCTGGCCGGCTGCAATGGTCGTGCTCGCCATGGCGATGCCGTTGGCCGCGCAGGATTTCGGCGATCACACGTCGGCGACGCTCACCGGCAAGGCGTGGGCGGCACTCGGCGGCGGTCAGCCCGACTCGGCGCTCGCCTACACCGCCAAGTGCCGCGAGCTCTACATGGGCGAAGCCGTCAAGCAACAGCGTGCGCTCGACGACTTCGCGCCCGCCGACAAGGCCCACGACAACTGGGCCCTCAACGATGTCGGCACCTGCCTGTTCATCGAAGGCCAGGTTCACGAGAAGGCGGGCCGAACGAAGGAGGCCGTCGCCGCCTACCGCACGCTCGTTCAAGACCTGAAATTCAGCCAGTGCTGGGACACCAAAGGCTGGTTCTGGCGACCGGCCGAAGCCGCCTCGGGCAAGCTCAAGCAGCTCGACTTCGATGCCAAGCTCGACTGACGGCGCTCGTGTGCGTCCGGCAATCGCCCCCGGTTGGGTGGCTGCGATCGTCGGGGTTCTGACCTCGCTGGGCGATGGATACGCCGCGGAGCCTTCCGCGGCCGGCTCCGTCGTCACCGTCGCGGAAACCGGCGACGGCAGCTGGCTGTTGCAGCGCAACGGCCGACCGTTCGTCGTGCGCGGGGTCGGTGGAACGACGGCCCTCGACGTCCTGGCGGACTGTGGAGGCAATGCCATCCGCACGTGGGACGCCGCCTCGGCACTGGCCGACACGGGAGGCCGGCCACTCATCGACGTGGCCCACGCACACGGCATCGCCGTGACGGTCGGCCTCTGGCTCGGTCACGAGCGGCACGGCTTCCGCTACGACGACCCCGCGATGGTCGAGAAGCAGCGGGAGGCCGTCGGCGCCGATGTCCAGCGACTCAAGGGGCATCCGGCGCTGTTGTCGTGGGGGCTCGGCAACGAGATGGAGGGGCCGACCGGTCGCGGCGATGGTGCCGCGGTGTGGCGCGAGGTGGGCCGTCTCGCCGAGATCGTCAAGTCGCTCGATCCCCACCATCCCGTGATGACGGTCGTGGCGAACGTGAACCCCGACAAAATCCGGGCGATCCGCGATCATGCGCCGGCCGTCGACATTCTCGGAGTCAACGCCTACTCGGGGGCGGCGGGCGTCGGCGACGCCCTGCGACGCATGGGCTGGAAGCGGCCGTACTGCATCACCGAGTACGGCCTGCCCGGCCCCTGGGAGGTGGAGCACACTCCCTGGAACGCCCCTCTGGAGCCGACCAGCCGGCGGAAGGCCGCGTTCTACAACGTCACCACGAAGGACATCCTCGCGGACGGACGTCAGTGCCTCGGCGCCTACGCTTTTCTGTGGGGCAGCAAGCAGGAGGCGACGGCGACGTGGTTCGGCATGCTGCTGCCGACCGGTGAGAAGACCATCGCAGCCGATGCGGTGTCGGAGGCGTGGACGGGACACTGGCCCGCCAACCGAGCGCCCGTGCTGGGCGACGTCGACGTGCCACTTGCCGGCCGGCATATCGCGGCGGCGACCACGACGCGGGTCGCGGTCGCATACCGCGACCCCGAGGGTGATCCGCTCACGTATGCCTGGGAAGTGCGGGCGGAGAGCAGCGACCGCCGCGAGGGAGGCGACGCGGAGCGCGTGCCCAGGCTCGTGGAAGGCTGCGTGCGCATGGAGCGGCACGACGGCTCCGCCACGGTCGTCGCACCCGCGGAACCGGGTGCCTACCGGTTGTTCGTCACCGTGCGCGACGGCAACGGGTCGGGATGCAGCGACAACTGGCCGTTTTTCGTCGACCCGTAGGGCTCTAGGGCATCTCGCCCTGCTCCTCCACGGCCCAGAGATTCCGCTGCGAGGCCACGAACAGCGTCTTGTTGGCCGCGCAGGGAATCGACCACACGGGCGACCCGAGCTTGATCTGGGCGAGAGTCTTCTTCTGCCGTCCGGCCGCAAGCACCGTGAACGTCTTCCGGCCGCCGATGTACACCTTGCCGTCCACGACGAGCGTCGACGACCAGATCTCGTCCTGGGTGTCGTGAAACCACACGAGTTCGCCGGTGTCGGCGTCGAGGCAGTGCACCTTCCCGGCGTACTCCGCGGCGTACACGAGCCCGTCGTCGACCGCCACGGTCGAGAGCGCCCGACCGATACCGGTGTACTGCCACACCCGCCGGACCTCCGCGCCAGCCCCGGTGCCGTCCGCGGCGATGCAGGAGAGCGCACCGCGGCCGGGGCCGTGCACCGGATCCTGGCCGATCGCCACGTAGACGCGGTTCCCCGCGACCACCGGCGACCCGATGATCTCGTTCGGGCTCACCACGAGCCCCGCGTCGTCGACGGATGTCGCCTTGCCGCGAACGAGGGCCCAGTAGTCGATCGGGACGCCGCCACGGGCCCGGTAGCCTGGCGGATTGCAGTCGAACACCCAGGCTCGCTCGAGGATCGTCGCGGGATCGCGCGGCTGCGCGTTCTGCTCGAGCGGCACGAACCCGTGGCAGCGGCCATCGCCGCCGCCGAACACGATCCGCATTCCGCGGGACGAGTCGAGGACGGTCGGCGACGACCATTGCCCGTGGAAAACGTCGGCGCTGATCGTGCCGTCGTCACGGGCGAGCAGCTTCCCGCTCCGCTTGTCGAGGACGACGAGCGACGCAGCCGTGGGAAGCACGACCTTGCCGTCGTACACGCCGTTGGCCGTGCAAACGTAGAGGTGGGATCCCACCACGAGCACCGAGCAGTTGGAGGCGTCGTGCGGGAAGACGGGCAGGTCGCGGAGCATGTCGAACCGCCACACGATGTCGGCGTCGCGCGGGCCGAGGACGACCGGCGCGGCTCCGTCCGGCACGCTGAACGTGGACTCGTCGCGGAACGGCCCGTCGTTGCCGTCGGCGAGGCCGTCGACGTCGAGGCACACCACCTCGCAGCGGTTGGTGACGAGATAGGCGAACCCGCCTTCGACCGTGGCCGAGGAACAGATCCCGAGGTTCATGTCGTCGAAGTCCTCGCTCACGAGCTTGCGGTCGACCTCGAGCCGCGGCACGACCAGCCGCCACACGAGATCGCCCGTCTTCTCGTCGAGACAGTCGAGGACGCCGCCGCGGGTCGGCCGAAACCGCGGGTCGTCGAGATCCTCGTCGTTCGTGCCGACGTACACGCGGCCCTGCGCCACCACCGGCCCCGAGTAGTTCTCGCTGCCGAGCCTCACCATCCAGCGAACGTTCTTCGTCGTGGCGGGGTCAAAGCCGAGGCGGTCGCGCTTCTTCCTGCCCGGATGGAACGTCGCCGGAATTCCGGTCTCGTGCGACACCAGGTTTCGCCGCTGGCCGCCGCCCCACTGCGGCCAGTCGTCGCCCCGCGCCCACGGCGGGACGCCGACGACCACCCCCACGACCGCCGCCACCCACATGCAACGCCACCAGTCCACAAAAGCCGCCCTCTCTGGCCCTCGGTTCACCCCGGTTCACCCTCGTGCCGGCGATATTGCCCGGCTCCGATTGTGGTCGGCCTCCGGGGGGCAGTCCAGATGCTGCGGAGCGGCCTGCGGGACGTTTTTCGTGGTCGATTTTATCGGGTATGGTTGGGGGGTCGATTTCGCCGCCCCAGGAGCCCCGCCCATGGCCACCGCCTCCCGCCCGACGTCTTCCACCGGCTTCGTGTCGGGGGCCGACGTGGTCGTCGAGTCGCTCATCCGGCACGGCGTCGACGTGATCTTCGCCTACCCGGGCGGGGCGAGCATGCCGCTCCACCAGGCGCTCACGCACGCGAAGGATCGCATCCGCACGATCCTGCCGCGGCACGAGCAGGGCGGCGGCTTCGCGGCCCAGGGCTACGCCCGCACGTCGGGCAAGCCGGGCGTGTGCATGGCGACGAGCGGTCCCGGAGCGCTCAATCTCGTGACGGCGATCGCCGACGCGAAGATGGACAGCGTCCCGCTGATCGCGCTGACGGGGCAGGTGGGCACCAGCGTGATCGGCACCGACGCCTTCCAGGAGACGCCGATCGTCGAGGTTTGCCGCGGGATCACGAAGCACCACTATCTCGTCACGGACGCCGGCGACATCGCCCGCGTGATGAAGGAGGCCTTCCACATCGCCACCACGGGTCGGCCCGGCCCGGTGCTCGTCGATCTCCCGAAGAACATCCAGGTCACGCAGCTCGTTCCCGACTACGACGTGCCGATGAATCTCCCCGGCTACCGCCCCGAGCCGCGGGCCGTGCAGCCGGAGCAGATCGCGCAGGTGGCGGCGGCCATCAAGCGGGCCAAGCGGCCGGTGATCTACGCCGGCGGCGGAGTGATCACGGGCAACGCGGCCGACGAACTCCGCGAACTCGTCCGCAAGACGGGCATCCCTGTCACGATGACGCTCATGGGCCTCGG
>RFPF01000185.1 GCA_009926295.1 Planctomycetia bacterium | reverse complement strand
GTCGGCAACGCCCTCGAACTCCGCGACCCGGTGCGCGGGGTCGTGTCGTGGAAGCGGCACCGCCTGCCCACCGACGGTGAACTCTTCGGCGACGACGAGTTCGTCTGCGTCTGTCCGCGCGACGGCCGGAGGGCGCTCGTGCTCGCCACGATCGATGGCCGCGTGGTTCGCCGGTGCGACCTGCCTCCGCACGAATTGCGGCTCGCAGCCTGCGGACGCCGATTCGTGGCCATCTCGCCGCAGGGGCCCGCCGAGAGGGTCACGCTGGAATGGGTCGATGCCGCGAATGACGGGCGTGTGAGGCTCGGCGATTTTTCCCCCGATGCTCGCGCGGTGCAGGCCGGACCGGACTCGCTCGCGGTGCTCGAACCGAACGGCACGCTCACCCTCGTCGACCTCGGACGCGGACTCGTCGCCTTTCGCTCGACGCTTCCCTCGATGCCCGCCGGCCTGGAACGCCTTCAGGTGATCCCGTGGCGGGACCGGCTGCTCGTGATCGCCGGTCGGCGGGAGTCGGCCGAGGAGCAGAAGCAGTTCGAGAAGCTCGGGCGGATCGACCCGCTGCCGCAGATGGTGCCGGGCGACGACGCTTCGGGCGCGGCCTTCTCCGGCTCGATCTGGGCCGTGTCGCGCACCGACGGAGGGCAGCTCTGGCCCGTGCCGGCCACGGTGGTGAGGCACTGCGTCCACCGGCACCAGCCCGCCGACCTGCCGGTGCTGGTCTTCGCCCGACACCTGCAGCCCAGACGCGACACCGATCGTGCCCGGCTGAGCGTGCTGGCGCTCGACAAACGGACCGGGCACGCGGTGTACGTCGATGACCGGATCGGGGTGCAGCCGCACGTGTTCTCGGGGTGCGACGTGAGCGGCGACCCGGATGGACACGCCATCACGCTCTCCCGGATCGGGGGCGACGCCGCCGAGATTCGCCTCGACTTCACCGGTGCCCCGATGGCGCCGCGGCCCCCGTACCAGGCGGCCACGAGGCCCGCCGGCGGCGACTTCCTCTTCCAGATCGAGTCGTGGCTCCAGAAGGCGATCACGATTCCGCTTCCGTTCTGAGCCCGCCATGACACCGCGTCTCGCCTGCGTGCTCTGCCTCGCCGCCCTGATCCCGGGGCAGGCGGCCGGAACGGCTCGAGCCGCCGCGCTCGACGAGCGCGTGGAGCGGACGGTCACGAAGGGGCTCGATTGGCTCGTCCGCCGCCAGTCACGCCGCGGGAGCTGGTCGGCGAACGACGGCCGCTACCCGACCGCGATGACGGCCCTCGCCGGAACTTCCATGCTCCTCGAGGGATCGACGACCACCCAGGGTCGATACGCCGATCCGATCCGACAGGCCGTCGATTACCTCGTCAGCCGCGCGCGGGTCAACGGCCTCATCGGCGATCCCAAGAGCGACGACCGCTACACCTACGGCCACGGCTTCTCGATGCTGTTCCTCTCGCAGGTGCTCGGCGAGGAGGAGGACGAGCGCCGGCGGGAGGAGCTGGTGCGCGTGCTCACCAAGGCGGTCGAGTTTTCGGGACGGGCGCAGACGGCGGACGGCGGCTGGGGTTACGTCAGCGCCAAGGACGGCAACAATTTCGACGAGGGCTCCACCACGATCACCCAGGTGCAGGGGCTGCGCGGTTGCCGCAACGCGGGCGTGCCGGTGCCGCGGGAGATCATCGACAAGGCGATCGCCTACATCCACAAGTGCACGATGCCCGACGGCGGCGTGCAGTACAGCTCGAAGGGCGGGGGAGGGCGGCCGGCGATCTCGGCCGCCGCGATCGCCTGCCTGTTCAACGCGGGCGAATACGACGACACCCACGTGCCGCGCATGCTCGACTACGCGGAGAAACACCTCGGCAACATCGCCAACAACGGCTTCGGCCACTGGCATTACGCCCACTTCTACTACGCGCAGGTGATGTACCGAGAGGGAGGCCCGAAGTGGGAGGCCTACCGCGGCCAGATGGAAAAACGCCTGCTTTCGGAGGCCCAGACGGAGGGCGAGTCGCTGTTCTGGCCGCAGGGCTACATCGGCCCCGTGTACACCACCGCCACCAACCTCACCATCCTGCAGCTGGAAAACGGTACGCTGCCGATCTACCAACGCTAGTGCCCGCGGCGCCGCGCCGCCCGTCCGCCTTCCTTTGGAGTTTTCATGAATCCGCCCCCCGACAGCCTCACGTCCGCCGTCGAACGGCTCCACGAGGCGCACGATCGCATCCTCGAGCAGCTCTCCAGGGTCATCGTGGGGCAGCACGAGGTGGTGGAGGAGTTGCTCATCTCGCTGTTCAGCCGCGGACACTGCCTGCTGGAGGGCGTGCCGGGGCTCGCGAAGACGCTCATGATCAGCACCCTCGCCCGGAGCCTCGACCTTTCCTTCAGTCGCATCCAGTTCACCCCCGACCTGATGCCGGCTGACATCATCGGCACCGACGTCCTCGAGGAGGACCGGGCCAGCGGAGCGCGGCAGCTGCGGTTTCTCGAGGGGCCGCTGTTCGCCAACGTGGTGCTGGCCGACGAGATCAATCGCACGCCCCCCAAGACGCAGGCGGCGCTGCTCGAGGCGATGCAGGAGCGGCAGGTGAGCGTGGGCCGCGTGCGGCACCGGCTCGTCGACCCCTTCTTCGTCCTCGCCACGCAGAACCCGATCGAGCAGGAGGGGACCTACCCGCTGCCGGAAGCGCAGCAGGACCGGTTCATGTTCAAGGTGCGGGTGCACTATCCGTCGTTCCACGAGGAGTTCGAGATCGCCCGACGCACGACCGGCGCGGTGGTCGAGGAGGCCCGCCCGGTCCTCTCCGCGGCCGACATCGTCGCGCTGCAGCAGAGCGTCCGCGAGGTGCCCATCAGCGACCACCTCGTGCGGTACGCCCTGACGCTCGTGCGCCAGACGCGGACCGGCGAGAAGGGCGTGCCCGACTTCGTGTCGGACCAGCTCTCGTGGGGCGCGGGACCACGGGCCGTGCAGTTCCTGATCGTCGGCGCGAAGGCCCGGGCGCTGCTGCAGGGACGCAGCCACGTGGCGGTCGAGGACATCCAGTCGCTCGCCGCGCCGGTGCTCCGGCATCGCATCGTCGTCGGCTTCGCGGCGGAAAGCGAGGGCGTGACGCCCGACGCGATCATCCGCCGAATCATCGACACGACCCCCAGCCGCGAGGACGAGCTCACGCGTGACGCCCGTTTCCAGACGATATTTGCATCCTGACGCGATCGCGCGGATCGCCCGGCTCGAGCTTCGCGCCCGGGCCGTCGTCGAGGGCGCCCTCGCCGGCCTCCACGAGAGCCCCTACAAGGGCCAGTCGGTGGAGTTCCTCCAGCACCGCGAATACGTCCGCGGCGACGACCTGCGCCGCGTCGACTGGAAGGTGTGGGGCCGGCAGGACCGGCTGTACGTGAAGGAGTTCGAGGAGGAGACGAACCTCCGCCTTTCGCTCATCGTCGATGCCTCCGCGAGCATGGACTACGGCTCCGGACCGCTCTCCAAGTACGACTGCGCCGCGACGCTCGCGGCGAGCCTCGCCTGGCTCGCCCTCTCCCACGGTGACGCCGCGGGCTGCGCCGTGTTCGACGACCGCGTGCGGGCGAGCGTGCCGGCCCGTACCAAAAGGTCGCAGCTCACGAGCGTCGTCGAGGTGCTGGAGACGCCCCGCGGCGGCCGCGGCACGGCATTTCTGCCGGTGCTGCGCTCGCTCGCGGAGACGCTGCCCCGCCGGGGGCTGGTCGTGATCGCGTCCGACCTGCTGGGCGACCGCGAGGGGGTGTTCCAGGGGCTCCAGCTCCTCAGGAAGCGCGGCCACGATCTCGTCCTCCTCCACGTGATGGACGACGACGAGCTGGACTTCCCGTTCGACGGCCCCACGCGGTTCGAGGGGCTCGAGGCCCCCGAGCAGATCGCCTGCAATCCGCGGGCGTTGCGGGCCGGCTACCTCGCGGCCCTCGGCGACTTCCTCGCAGAGGCCAGGCGGCGGGCCGCTGCCGCCCGCTGCGACTACTTGCTCGTGCGCACGGGCGAGCCCCTCGACGCCGCCCTGGTCAAGTTCCTCTCGCGCCGCGCCCGGATGCAGTCCTGACCCATGCCCACATTCGACTTTCCCACGCTCGTCTGGTGGGGGCTGCCGGTCGTGGCCGCCCCGGTGATCATCCATCTGATCAACCTCCTGCGACACCGTCAGGTGCGCTGGGCCGCCATGGAATTCCTCGCGGCCAGCCAGCGGAAGTATCGCACGCGCGTGCTGCTCAAGCAGATCCTGCTGCTCTGTCTGCGCGTGGCGGCGATCCTCGGAGTCGTGCTGGCCCTGGCTCAGCCGCGGTGGCAGAGCGCCTTGGGCCAGCTTCTCGGCGGGGGCCGCACGACCCACGTCGTGCTCCTCGACGACAGCTACTCCATGGGGGACGTCACCGCGGGCGCCGACGCGCCGGGGGCCGATCGTCGCGCCACCACTTCGGCCTTCGATCGCGCGCGGTCGGTGGTGGAACGGATCGCCACCGAAATCGCCGCGGGCCCGGGCACGCAGGACATCTCGCTCGCGCGGTTCTCGCGCTGCGATGCCGACCCGGCGGCCGGCGGCCCGCCCCGGTTCGACCTCGAACGCGAGACCGTCTCGCCCGCCTCGTGCCAGCAGCTCCGCGACGAGATCGCGCGGTTCGAGCCATCCCAGACGGACGCCGGGCCGCGCCATCCGCTCGCTGCGGCGCTGGCCGCGTTCGCCGCGGGCTCGGCGCCGGGCAAGGTGCTGTGGCTCGTGAGCGACTTCCGGGCACGCGACTGGAAATCGGCCGAGGAAGTCGCCGACCTGCTGCGGCGGCTCGCCGCGCTCGGGGTCGAACTCCGGCTGGTCGACTGCGCGGCCGACCGGCCCGCGACGAACCTCACCGTGGAGCGGCTCGAGGTGGCGGGCGGCGTGCCGGCCACAGGGGTCGTCGTGCCGGTCGAGGTCGCGGTGCGCAACGATTCCGAAGCGCCTGTCCGCGGTCTGGCGATCGAACTCCGCGAGGACGGTGCAGACCGGCCAGGGCTGCGGGTCGGCGACATTCCCGCCGGCGGAACCACCACGCAGCGGTTCGACGTGCGGTTTCCCCGGCCCGGCAGCCACGTGATCGAGGCCCGCATCCCCGCCGACGCGGTGCCGGCCGACAACCTGCGGTCGCTCGTGCTCGACGTGGCCGACCGGATCGAAGTGCTCGTCATCGACGGCGATCCACGCGGGGGCGCCAGGGCCGGCGACGCGTTCTACCTGGCCGCGGCCCTCGCTCCCGGATCGGGCGCCCCGACCGGCCTGAATCCGCGCATCGAGCCCCCGCGGGCGCTCGCGAGCCTCGACCTCGGCGCGTTCGACTGCATCTGGATCCTCGACGTGCCGCAGCTCGACGCGCCGGAGATCGCGGCGCTGGAGGGCTACGCGAAGGGTGGTGGCGGGGTGGTGTTCTTCGGCGGACCGCGCACGAAGGCGGACGAGGTGAACCGCGCGCTCCACCGCGCCGGCGCCGGCCTCTATCCGGTTCCGCTCGCGGGCCCCGTCGACCTCGGCCGCCCGACCGGAGCGGAGGGTCCCGACGTCGCCGTCGAGGAGCATCCGGTGGTGGCCGTGCTCTCCGGCCAGCGCAACCCGCTCCTCGACGCCGTCCGTGTCGACCGCTACCTCGCCGTGGAGCGGGACCACGATCCGCAGCCGGACGCCGGTCTGCGGCGGCTGCTGTCGCTGCGCAACGGCGCTCCGTTGGTCGTGGAACGGCCCTTCGGGGCGGGGATCGTGGTCGCCGTGCTCTCGACGGCGGCTCCCGTGTGGAACAATTGGGCGCGCGGCAATCCAAGCTGGGTCGTGGTGATGCTCGAACTGGAGAGCCACCTCGCGACGGCCAGGCGGCGGGCCGAATCACGGCTGGTCGGCGCGCAGCTCGAGGTGACGCTCGAACCTGGCGGCGACGCTCACGAGGTCGACTTCGTGGTGCCGCCGCAGGGCGCCCTCGTGCACCAGACCGCCGCGATCGATGACGAAGGCCGGCTCACGGCCCGCCTGCCGACGGCCGCGGCCGGTGCCTACATGGCCCGCTGGCGGAGGCTCGACGGCGTCGAGCGTGAACGCGGCTTCGCCGTGAACGTCGCGCCCGACGAGGGCCGCATCGCACGTGTCGGCCGCGAGGGGCTCGACCGCAC
>RFPF01000184.1 GCA_009926295.1 Planctomycetia bacterium | reverse complement strand
GTGGCGAACGTTCGCCACGCGTGTCGCCGCGGGAAAAAGCCTTCCGACACCTCTCGCGGCCGCTTCCGAGGTGGCGTTGGGCAGGGAACGCGGGCCTGTCGTTCTCGCACTCGCGCCCAGCGCGGCCGAAACCTTGCCAACCCCGGCCCCCGGCGCAGCAGCCGGCGGTGCCGCGCCCGACGAAGGGCCGAAGCTTTCCGGGTCTCCCCGGCAGCCCGTGGGCCCCGATCTTGCGCTGCTCGTCCGGGAAACGACGAAGGGTGAGCCGGCCCGGCGCTGGCTGCACCGGTTGCGGCTGGCGGTGGAACATCCGCGAGATGCGTTCGAGGCCACCGCGACGTGGGTCGCACGCGATCGCAAGATTCTCGTGCGCGTCGCCGCACGGGATCCACGGGCGGCCGTGATGGACGAGCCCGTGGTCGTATCACTGGGCACGCTCGACGACGCAGCGCCGGGGGATCGCTTCGTCCAGGTGCGAAGGGGCTCGATCACGCTGTCGCAGACGACCGCGGCCGACTCGCTCGTCGCGGAATGGCTCGGGCCGGAGCGGGATTCCCGTGCATGGCTTGCCGTCAGCGTCAACGGGTATCCGCGGGCGTTCGTGTTCAGCGTCTCCTGTTCGCCGGCCACGGACGGGCAGCCGCAGCAGCCGCAGGCGGACTGGCGCCGCGTCAGGATTGCGATGCCGACCGAGCGGCTGACGCTCGTGCGGGCGCCGGCGGCGACGTTTCCGATGGAGTTGCTCTTCGACGCACCGCCCGATGCACGAACCTCGGCGCGTGACGAACCGCTCGCTCCATCCGACGACGCTCCACCGCTCGGGCGACTGATCCTCAGGGAATCGCGGGCCGGAAGCGTCGCCGGCGAGGCCGGGCGCACGGCGTGGTCGACCATGAGCGACCGCAAAATCGACTTCACGATGGAGAAGGCACAGCCGCCGGCGACGCTCGCGATTTCGACGGCTGTTGCCGACTGGTTGATCGACGTCCCGGGGGAAGGATTCGTCGATGTCGACGTCGAGGCGGAAGCGGGTCTCGTGATGCCCGGCCAGCAGCGGCCGCTGACCGCAACGACGCGATTCGTGTTCGATGGCAGGCCTCCTGTCGTCGAGGCCCCGGCCAGCGTCAACGCGGTGGTCGGTCGCCGGCTCGTGATCCCGCTCAACGTCACCGACGATCCGCGCGAGTCATTCGCGACGAGCGCCGGCGTCAGGCTTCCAGGCGTCTCGGGGGTGATCCGCGTTGAATGGGCTGTCGACACCAAGGGCGACGGCAAGCCCGAGGCATGGAAACCCGCATCGAGCCTCGAGGGGGGGCGGTACGAGATCACGATCGACACCGCGGCGTTCGTGCCGGGCGTGCGGCTGGCGGCGCTCGTCCGGGCCACGGATCGCGTCGGCCTGTCGGCGCCGCCCACCAGGATCTGGATCGAAGTCGGCCGCAAGGTGGCGAAAGGCTCGGTCCGCGGGATGGTCAAGCTCGACGGCCGCGGCGAGCCGGGCGTGACGGTGTCGGCGGACGGGCCCGGCGGGCCGCCGGCGGTGCGGTCCGGTGCGGACGGATCCTTCACGTTCCCCGATCTCGAGCCGGGCGAGTACAAGATCTCGGCACGCGGTGTGGTCCGCAATCGGACGCGGGCCGCGGCCCCGACCTCGGTGGTCGTTCCGGCGCCGCCCGCCGAACCTCCGACCGTCACGCTGGAGTTGAAATGAGCGGCGACATCCAGCCCCTGCCGGACGGTGGTTCACCCGTGACGATCTCGACGACGTCGTGGAGGCGTGTTCCGGGCGATCCCGGAACGCTGCGAATGATCTGGCTCTACGCCCGCAGGCTCGGGCTCACGGCGCTCGTGCTCATGCTGATCGGCACGATGATCTGGCTGCTGTTCGGCATCAAGCAGTATGTGCCCGTGATCGGGGCGTTCGCGTCGGGCTACCGTCTTCCGCTCGGACCACTGAAACTCGGACACGAAGATCGTGCGTTGCTCGCGGCCATGGGAATGCCGAGCGTCAAGCTCTTTCGTCCGCGGACCATCTCCTGGAAGGACGTGAGTGCCGAACTGAGAACCGCGTCCAGTGACGAGATCATCGCGGGGCTGACCCAGCAGGTTGCCGGCGCGCGTCCCGGTGGCCCGGGCCAGAACATGGTGATCGTCTATCTGTCGATGCTCGGCATGGTGGACGCCCGCGGTGAAGCATGTCTCGTGCCGCCACTGGCTGCCGATGCCGACATCGGGCCGCCGGGAAGCCGGCACGTGTCGGTGCGCCGCCTGCTCGAATCGGTGCGCCGCGCAGTGCCGCCTCAGGTCGGTGTGCTCGCCGTACTCGATGCGTGCCAGGGCGAATTGTCGTGGCCGCTGGGGATCGCGGATGGCGGGTTTCCGGTCGCCGTCCAGGCGACCATGGCGACGGCCACAGAGACCTTGCCCCGAACGTGGGTCCTGCTCCCGGCCGGCCCCGGGCAGACGGCCCACGGCCACCCGCTCGAGGGTGGCACCGTGTTCGGCACGCTGTTCAGTCGGGGGATGCGCGGTGCGGCCGATTCGAAACCGTATGGCAACGGCAATGGGGAGGTCGATCTTGCGGAACTCGTCGCCTATCTCGCCGTCGAGGTCGATCGCCGGTCTCTCACGAGCCACGGCGAGCACCAGACGCCGGCCTTGTATCCGGCAGCCCCAGCCGCGGCAGTCGCGCCGCGGCTGTCGTGGGCGCGGGCCTGGCACATCACCGAGGCGATCGAGCACAAGGCCGTGCTGGAACGCGTCGCGGCGCTGCCGCGCAATGTCGTGCAGGCCGGCGGAACGTCCACGCCAACCGCAGACGACACGTGGTGGCTCGCTGAGCGTTGGAAGGCCGCCGACAGCCTGCATCGCATCGGGCAGCACCTGCGGCCCGCCCTGTGGCAGATGTACGTGCAGTCGCTTCTGCGATGCGAGGCTTTGCGCGACGGCGGCATCGGGTGCCTGTCGGAGTTGCGCACCGTCGAGACACAGGTGGAGCGACTGGAACTCGAGATAACGTCAAAAGTCTTCAGCAACGTCGAGTATCTGCCGTCGATCCGGCTGCAGCGGCTCGCGCGGGCGGAACGGGCCTTTGAGGTCCCGCCGGATGTCACCGCGTGGACCAGGGACATGGAGCGGTTGGTCGGCACGCCGCCGGCCGGCCGGGGCGAAGGGCAGGCGTCGAAGATCCCTGAGGCGGCGTCGGCGTCGGAATGGGTGCTGCGAGCGGAACGCGGCTGGCTGTGGCTGGCCGCGCGGATCGACGAGCGGCGTCCGATCGACCGCGGCATGCTCGAGCGGTGGCTGGAGGCCATCGGCGAGCCGGCGGCAGGAATCACGAGCGAGGCGCCGGAAATCCACACGGCGAGGATGGTCTGCCGCTATACACCCGAGGACGTCTGGCGGCGGGATCCCGACCTGCCGCCGCACCTCATCAGGCTCGTGGGGAAGGCCCGCGACGCGCTGTTTGCACTCGATGTCCGCACCGACAAGCTCGTCGACCTGCTCACGCCGCGGCAACGCGTCGCAGGCGACCTGCGCAGGGCATTCGACCTGCTGTTCGTGGGTGATGCGGCGGCGATCGCCGAGGCACGCAAGATCGTCAGCGAATCGGACGCGCGGATCGACGAATCGGTGGCCTTCGTCGAACTGATGTCGGAATCCTACCGTTATGCCGACGAACTTCTCGACGAACTGCCGTGGTTGGCGGCCTGGTGGGGCCAGGAAAAGAGGATCGCAGCGGCCAACGAGGATCCCTCCGCCGCGGAGGCCGCGATTGGGGCAGAACCGGAGTGGCCGCGGATTCTCGACGCGGTTTCGCAATTCTACGACCTCATGGCCGCGGGGCCGCGGGATGCCATCGCGGCGACGCGCGTCGCCGGGAGCGACGTCGACAAGATCAGGGTCGAGCTCACCGACCGCTACGCCGCACGCAGTGCCGAAATCAAAGCCCTCCTCGAGCCATTGCGCGACGCGTTCTACAACGCGGTTGCCGACCTGTCGGTCGCCGCTCCTGACACGGTGGAAACGTTGGCCCGCATTCGCCGGCTGCTGACCACTCCCCTGGTCCGGGGCGAGGATCGCATGCGGCTGATCCGGCGGGCCGATTCGCTCCAGCAGAGATTCGTGCTCGTGAAGGTTCCGGAAGCCACCGAGGCCGGCCTGCCCACCTCCGCCGGCGCTGAGACGACGCTCGCGGCCTGGACGGCGTGGCGGGAGTCATTCATTCATCCCGTCGCGCTCCTGCTCGACAGCGAGGCCCAGGGGCTGGCGGCGCGACCCGTGCAGCCCGCCGAGATCGCGGCCGGGCTCGGGAGCGCCGTGGGCGGCATTCGGCGCTCGATCGACAGTCTTTCGGCCACGCTCGCCGCCGGTGACGCCCGCCAGCGTGAAGCTGACGAACGGGTGGGAGCGTTGACGAAGCCCTGGGACCTGTTTCTGGCGGAAATCGAGCGACTCTCATCGCTCGGCGCGGCGGAGCTCGCGGCCCGACGGCTGACCTCCGTCTCGGTGCACGAGGGGCAGGGGCCGTCGGTCGCGATTCGGACGAGCCTGCTCGCGGCATGGCACGACCGTCTCGTGACGGCGGCCAACGAGGCGCTCGACGACCTTTGGGCAGGAGTCGATCCATCGGCCCCGATGTGGTGCATCGAGGCGGCGCGTTCGTTTCTCGAGGTGGTGGAGGAGGTCGTCCCCGAGATGAAGCTGCAGCACGGGGTCGTGCCCCGACGGCGGCTGGCGGCCCGCGTCACTGCGTTCGAGAAGCTGCTCGGCCCCGTTGGTGAGGGCTGGGGCAGGCTGGATATGAGTGGGGCCACGCTGAGAGTTTTCCCCAAGCCGTTCTTGCAGGACATCGCCATCCGCCAGGCCAGGCTGCGGGTCGAGCCGCCGTTTGCCGACGGGCTGGCCAGGCTCTCGTTTGCCACCTCTTTGGCCAGCGCGCCGCTGCCGCTTGCGCAGACCGCGGGCGGGCCGACGGCCATTCTTCCCCTGCCGTTCGCAGCGGCGGACAAGCAGGTCGGCGCCGAATGGCGGTATGTGGACAACGTCGCCGAGATCCTTGGCATCGATCCGCAGGCGACGGCCACGACGGCGCCGGTCGTGGAGGCGATGGCGTGGTTCAGAGGGCACCGCCTGGTGACGCGGCTGCCGGTGGCCACCACCGCGACGATGCGGGTCGTCGAGTGGAATGCGCCTCCTGCGATCGCGCCGCGAATCACGGTCGGCGGCGACGTGCCCCGCAACCAGTCGGTGGCGATCGTGTTCGACTGTTCGGGGAGCATGGGCCAGCGGCTCGCCGACGGACGGTCCCGATTGGAGGCCGGTCGCGAGGCGCTCTACGAGGTGCTCGAGCAACTCGCCCGCGACGGGGGTTGGAACGCGTCGCTTTGGCTGTACGGACACCGAACTCGCTGGTCCCGCGACCAACGCGGCCGCTACACCTCGGGGCTGACCAAGGCCGGAGAGCTCGACCGCGACAAAACGCTCGCCGAAGGCGGAAAGTTCAACCTCGTTCCGGGAGACGACGTCGAGCAGGTCATGGACCTTCAGCCGCTGGTACCCGTGCAGCTCCAGCGAATCCGCGCCATCATCGATGCCCAGCAGCCGGGCGGGGAGACGCCCCTCTACCTCGCCATCGACGAGGCGCTCCGCAACGATTTCGCCGGGGCCGATCCCGGCCCGGGACACGTGCTCGTGGTAACCGACGGTGCGAACGATCAGAGCGGTGGCCGGATCCGATCTTCGGGGGACGTGCTGCGGACCCTGTCGGCCATCAACTTTCGCCGCGGGCGACTGAATCCGCTCCACGTGGACGTGATCGGGTTCGATCTGCAGCCCAACGGGATCGACCGCCAGGTGCGGCTGCAGGATCTGCAGAGCCTCGCGGCCGATTCGGGAGGACGGTATTTCGACGCCACCGACCCGCGAAAGCTCGCCTCGGCGTTGCGGTCTTCGCTGCAGCAGGTGCGATTCAGGCTGAGCGGAGCCGATGCACCGGCCGCATCCTCCGAACTCGGCGGGGTTCTGGAGGTACCGTTGCCCGTGGCGGGCACCTCGGTGCCATACGACGTGCTGCTCGATACCGGTCCTCCGACGCCGAAACGGGGCGTGCGAGTGTGGGGGGGAGAGCGGCTGCAACTCCACGCGACCGCCCGCGGGCGGTC
>RFPF01000183.1 GCA_009926295.1 Planctomycetia bacterium | reverse complement strand
GGCTTCGTGCTCCTCGTGCCGATCATCATCGCCGTGGTGAGCCGGTCGCGGCAGCCGCTGCTCGTGGTGGCGATGCCGGCGTTGGCGTCGATGAGCGTGGCCCACGGTCTCCTGCCGCCGCACCCGGCGCCGACGGCGCTTGTCGCCGCGTTCAACGCGAATCTCGGGCTCACGCTGCTCTACGGCTTTGCGATCGCGATTCCCGCGCTCGTGATCGCCGGGCCGGTGTTCGGCCGCACGCTCGGCGGCATCCGGGCCGATCCGCTGCCGGGGCTGGCCGCCACGCCCCGACCGGAGCACGAGCTGCCCGGCACGTTCACGAGCATCGCGACGGCGCTGCTCCCGGCCGTTCTGCTCGGCTTCACGGCCGTGGCGAACGGCGTCGCACGCAAGGGCACGCCGGAGGCGGCGCTCCTCGGGGTGTTCTCGGACCCGGACGTCGTGATGGTGGTCTCGCTCCTCGTGGCCGCCGTCTCGCTCGGCCTGGCTCGCGGCCGATCGCTCCCGGCGGTCATGGACACGTTCACCGGGGCAATCGGCGACGTGGGCTCGATCCTCCTCGTGATCGCCGGGTCGGGAGCCTTCAAGGAGGTGCTCGTGAAGAGCGGCGTGAGCGCCGAGATCGGCCGTGTGCTCCAGGGGCTGCCGGTCGATCCGCTCTTGCTGGCCTGGATCGTGACGGCGGCGATCCGCGTGTGCGTGGGCTCGGCGACGGTGGCCGGGCTCACGGCGGCCGGGATCCTCGCGCCGGTGGTGGCGGGCGGGGGCGTCGACCCGAACCTGATGGTGCTCGCGATCGGGGCGGGCAGCCTCGTCTGCTCCCACGTGAACGACTCGGCGTTCTGGATGTTCAAGGAGTATTTCAACGTCGGCCTCGGCGACACGCTGCGCAGCTGGACGGTGATGGAGACGATCGTGTCGCTCGTGGGCCTCGCCGGCGTGCTCGTGCTCGCGCGGCTGATCGGGTGAGCGCCACGATGCCCAGTCGCGGTCCCGCTACGGCGACACGGGCACGCCGCCCCGGGCGGCGCTGGTGTCGGCGGCGAAGATCACGTCGAACGTCTTCTTGGCCTCAGGAAAGCTCGTGAGCGGCATGTCCTGTCCCTTGTCGAGGGCGTCGAAGAATGCCTGAAACTGGGCCTGGTAGGGATGGTCGCTCACGTCGCCGGAGTCGAGCATCTTCATCGAGAGCTTGCTCCAGTGCCCCTTGTCGGCCTTGAGCTTCATCGAGTGGAACTTGTCGTCGAGGAGGCTGCCCTCGCTGCCCACGAGGTGCGTATGGAAGTAGTAGGGCTGGAGGCAGTCGACGATCGCGGCCGTCTTGCCGATCGCGCCGCTCTTGAAGTGCAGGATCGTGACGCTCGACGTGTCGTATTCATAGGGTGCGAAGATCGGGCTCGCCGACCTCGTGCCCAGGCTCGAGACGCTCTCCACGTCGGTGCCCATGAGCATGAGCAGGGCGTCGAGTGCGTGGCAGCCGGCCGTGAGGAGGGCGCTGCCGCCGTCCTTCTTTCCGGTGTTCCAGCGGAACTGGCCGTACCACGGGCCGATGCCGTGGTAGTAGTCGACCTCGCCGTAGTGGAGCCGCCCCAGGAGCCCCTCGTCGAGCAGGGCCTTCGTGACCTGGAACTGATTCGAGAACCGGCACTCGAAGCAGACGCAGCCCCGCACGCCGTTGGCCGCCGCGGCCGCGACGATGTCGGCCACCTCCCGCGGCGAGTTGGCCATCGGCTTCTCGAGGATGACGTGTTTTTTGGCCTGAGCGGCGGCCACGGCCTGGTCGCGGTGGAGGCTCGGCAGGCCGGTGATGTCGACGACGTCGATGGCCGGGTCGGCGAGCATGTCCTCGACCCGTCGGAAGACCTCGATCGGGCCGCCGTGCCGGGCGGAAAGATCGGCCGCATCGAGCGGCCGCGACGAGCAGATCGCCGTCACGCGGCCCCGGCTGGTGGCATTGATCGCTGCGATGTGGGCGGTGGCCGCCCAGCCGTAGCCGATCACGCCGACACGAAAACGCGGTGCATCTGGGGCGGGGTGCATGGCCCGACAATGTAGCCGGTCGTGGCAGGGGTGGCGAGCCGCCGCGCGGGCCGTGGCATCAGCCGGCCGCCCTGATATCCTGACTCGCCGCAAAGGAGGGGCGCATACGATGAAGACTCGCAGCACCGGCGACACGAGGAACCGTGGACCCGTGGGGACCACCGGTTCGCCGCAACTTGCCCGGATCGCCCGCCGCCTCGCGTGGGGCTTGGCGTGCGTGACATGCGCGGCATGTGCGGGCCCGGGCCCGCGTGCGGCCGACCTGCCCGCCGTCGAGTGCCACCCGCGCGGTGGATTGCCGAACGCCGTCGCCAAGGCGCGGGCGGGCGGGGAGGTGCGGGTGGCCTACCTCGGCGGAAGCATCACGGCGGCTCCGGGCTGGCGCGTGAAGTCGCTCGCGTCGATGCAGGAGAGGTTTCCGACGGCGAGGTTCGTCGAGATCAACGCCGCGATCGGCGGCACGGGCTCCGATCTCGGGGCGTTCCGGGTGGGGCAGGACGTGATCGCCCACGCCCCCGATCTCGTGTTCGTCGAGTTCGCCGTCAACGACGGATCGACGCCGCCCGAGCGGCTCGTCGCGGCGATGGAGGGCATCGTGCGGCAGATCCTCAACGCCGGGCCCGCGACCGACATCTGCTTCGTGTACACGCTCTCCGAACCGACGGTGGGCGACCTCGTCGCAGGACGCTGCCAGCCCTCGGCGGCGGCGATGGAGGCGGTGGCCGACCACTATGCGATCCCGTCGATCCACTTCGGGGTCGAGGTGGCGCGGCGAATCTCGGCCGGCACGCTCACGTTCAAGGGGGCGAAGCCCGAGCCGTTCGACCCGGCGGCGACGCCGATGCTGTTCTCGACCGACGGCGTGCATCCGCTCGTCGAGACGGGCCACGTGCTCTACGCCGACGTCTTCGCCCGGTCGTTCGACCTGATCGCGAAGGCGGGGGCTCCCGCTGCCGCCCACCCGCTGCCGGAACCCCTGCGGGCCGACAACTGGGAGGCGGCCCGGATGGTTCCGATCGCAGACGGGATGCTCTCGGGGCCTTGGCAAAGGGCGCTTCCCGACGGCGACCCCCAGGCGAAGGCGGTGGGCCAGCGGATGCCCGTGCTCTGGAAGACCGATGCCCCCGGGGCCGCGCTCCGCTTCGTGGTGAGGATTCCCGAGGCCCCGGGCGTCGCGGCGCGCCGCACGGCGGTCTACGACCTGCTCGGACCGGGAAGTGGCGTGGTGAGCGTGCGCGTGGACGGCGGCACGCCGAAAAGGGTGCCGCGGATCGACGGCTACTGCACCTACTGGCGGGTCGCCACGCTCCCCCTCGGCGACCTCGCCCCGGGCGAGCACGAGATCGAGGTCACGCTCTCCGACGAGCGGCCCGACAAGAAGTCGATCCTGTTCGAGAAGAACCGGGGCGACTTCGACAAGAACCCCGCGAAGTACGCCGGGCACGCATGGTACGTGGGCAGCGTGCTCGTGTTCGGCGACGCCGAGCCTGTGCCGGCCGGGGCAGCCGTCAGCGGCGGTGGAGCACGAAGCCCTCGATAGCCTCGTACTCGGGCAGGCCGAGCCGGTCGTAGAGCCGGGCGGTCTCGCGGTTGCGATCCTCGGCCCGCTGCCAGAACTCCCGGGGATCGTGCGGCCCCGGAAAGAGCGCCCGGTCCTTCTGGCTCTCGTGCTTGAAGATCGCCATGCGCTTGCGCTCGACCTCGTCGGGCGAGAGCGGCACGGCCATGTCGATCTCGTGGGGAGCCCACTCCTGCCAGGCGCCGCGGTAGAGCCAGAGCTCGCACTGCTTCGCCCAGTCGCGGTTCCTCACCTGGTCGAGCGCCCGGATGATCGCCGCGAGGCACACCCGGTGCGTGCCGTGCGGATCGGAGAGGTCGCCGGCGGCGTACACCTGGTGCGGCTTCACGCGCTCGAGCAGGTCGACCGTGATCGCGATGTCCTCTCTTCCGATCGGCTTCTTGCGCACCGTCCCCGTCTCGTAGAAGGGAAGGTCGAGAAAGTGGATGTGCCCCGGCTTCACTCCCGAGTAGCGGGCCCCGGCCCGGGCCTCCGTGCGGCGGATGAGCCCCTTCACGGCCTGGAGCTCGGGAAGGTCGACGGCTCCGGCGTGCTTCGTCTTGAGGAACGCGCGGATCCTCTCGGCGACGGCGGTCGCCTTCTCGCCCACGCCGAACGCCTTGCAAAACTCCTCGACGAAGTCCACGTGGCGGTCGGCCGATTCGTCCCACACGGCGATGTTGCCGCTCGTCTGGTAGGCCACGTGCACCTCGTGGCCCTGCTCGCAGAGGCGGATGAACGTGCCGCCCATGCTGATCACGTCGTCGTCGGGATGTGGGCTGAACACGATCACCCGCTTGGGGAACTCGGCGGCCTTCATCGCCTCGGCGGCCGCGTCGAGCCCGCGGATCCGCCGGAGCGTGCCCGGCTTCCCGCCCGGCCAGCCCGTGATGGTGTCCTGCATCGCGCGGAACACCTCGATGTTGGTGTCGTAGGCACGGCCCCGGGCCGAGAGCAGGTCCTGGAGCGAGTGCTCGTTGTAGTCCTCGTCGGTGAGCTTGAGGATCGGCTTTCCCACTTCGAGCGCCAGCCAGATCACGGCCTTCCGCACGAGCGCGTCGGTCCACTCGAGGCCCATCGAGTCGAGGGGGCCCACCACCCACGGCGCGTCGAACCGCGTGAGCCGTGCGGCCGCGGCCCCGTCCAGCACGAACTTCGCGTCGGCGTGCTGCTGCAGCGCGCTGGCCGACACGTGGCTGCAGGGCGGCTCCTCGACCGCCTTGCGGACGATGCCCGCCTTGTGCTCGCCAAAGGCGAGGAGCACGATGCGGCGGGCATCGAGGATCGAGCCCACGCCCATCGTGATCGCCTGCCGCGGCACGTTCCACTCGCCGAAGAAGTCGCTCGCGGCGTCGGACCTCGTGACGCTGTCGAGCGTGATCAGCCGGGTGCGGCTGTCGGCGGCGCTGCCCGGCTCGTTGAAGCCGATGTGTCCGGTGCGGCCGATGCCGAGGATCTGCAGGTCGATGCCGCCCGCCGCCCGGATCGACTCCTCGTAGCGGGCGCACGCGGCGGCGACGTCGGCCCGGGCGAGCGTGCCGTCGGGAATGTGGATGTTTTCCTTGGGGATGTCGACGTGGTCGAAGAGGTGTTCCCGCATGAAGCGGTGGTAGCTCTGCAGGGCATCGGGCTGCATCGGCCAGTATTCGTCGAGGTTGAACGTGATCACCGTCCTGAACGAAACGCCCTCCTCCCGATGCAGCCTGATGAGCTCGTCGTAGACTCCCACGGGTGTGGAGCCAGTGGCGAGGCCGAGCACGGTTGGCTTGCCGGCCGCGGCCCGCTGCCTTATGAGGTCGACGATCTCCCGGGCGACGGCGCGGCTGGCTTCGGCCGGCAGGTCGTAGACCGTGACGGGCAGCCGCTCGACGGCGTGCACGTGGGGCAGGGGGCCGCTGTAGATCGGCGACGAGGGGGCGACGGCGGGCAACGATTGCATCTGGGGCTCCTTCGGGCGACTCCCGAAGTGTACCTCACCCCCGGGCCGGAGGCGGCTACGCCTGCTCGCACACGCTCCGCTGGCGGCCGAGGCCCTCGACCTCGAGCGTCACGACGTCGCCGGCCTTCAGGTATTCCGGCGGGGTGCGGCCCATTCCGACACCCGGCGGCGTGCCGGTGATCACCACGTCGCCCGCCTCGAGCGTGAGGAACTGCGAGACGTAGTGCACGATGTGCCAGACGTCGAAGATCATGTTGGCCGTGCTTCCGGTCTGCCGCCGCACGCCGTTGACGTCGAGGGAGAGGGCGAGGCAGCCGGGGTCCGCGACCTCGTCGGCCGTGACGAGCCACGGCCCGAGCGGAAGGAAGTTGTCGCTCGACTTGCCCTTGCTCCACTGGCCGCCGTGCTCGATCTGGAAGGATCGCTCCGAGACGTCGTTGGCCGCGCAGAAGCCGGCCACGCAGGCCCGCGCCTCCTCGCGCGACGCCAGATACCGGGCATCCCTGCCGATCACCAGCCCCAGTTCCACCTCCCAGTCGGTCTTCACGCTGCCCCGCGGGATGAGGATCGGGTCGTGCGGCCCGCAGACCGCGCCCGTGGCCTTCATGAACAGGATCGGCTCGGCGGGGACGGCGGCGCCGGT
>RFPF01000182.1 GCA_009926295.1 Planctomycetia bacterium | reverse complement strand
TCATCGCCAACCGTGTCGGCATCTTCGGCATGCTGGCCACCATCAAGGAGGCCGAGAAGTACGGCATCCCGTACGACGTGGTCGACGACCTGACCGGCGCCAAGCTCGGCCGCGCCAAGAGCGCCACGTTCCGCACCGCCGACGTGAGAGCGGGCAGGTCATCCCCGGGCGGCACCTCGTGCGCGTGGACGTGCGTCGGGAGGGTGAGCGGGAGCCGCGGATCCACAAGCACGGTCACGTCGAGCGCCGGATCCCGCACGGCATCCGCGGCGAGTGCCTCGAGCATCGCCCGCCCCTCGGCGACGATGCCCGCCGACCCGCCGGCCAGCCCGCCCGAACAGCACCATTCGTAGAGGAGAAGTTTCACGGGGAAGCGAAGCCTCGCGCTTGATGCTCGAATCCGGGGAGGCGAGGGGCTGCCCATGCCCTGAGAGCCGGGCTATGGGAGCGAGCGGAGCCAGGATGGCGATGCGAAGCGGACATGCAGAGAGCCGAGGCCGGGAGGGCCGAAGCGAACGTCCGGCGACGGGGCTGGGCAGCCCCTCGCCGGCTTGGGCGAGTTTGGGAAGACACGCGTTAAAAGATGCCCAGCTGATCCCGGGCGGCTTCGGTCATCCGGTCGGGCGTCCACGGTGGATCCATCACGATGCGAACCTCGACGCCCGCCACGTCGGCATGTGCTCCGAGGACCCGCTTCGTGTCGCCGATCAGCTGCGGACCGGCCGGGCAGGCGGGGCTCGTCATCGTCATGTCGACGGAGATCTTTTGTTTGCCCGGGGCGTCGGCGGCGGGCTCGAGCGTGACGCCGTAGACGAGCCCGAGATCGACGATGTTCACGAACAGTTCCGGGTCCTTCACTCCCTTGAGCAGTTCGCGGATCGACTCCTCGCAGAGCGGGCCGGTCGCTTCCGCCGTCCGGGCGGCCGCGGCCGCGGCGGGGGCGGGAGGCAAGCCGGCGGCGGGCACGGGCGCGACGAAGGCCGCCGGCGCGGGCACGCCAGGCCACAGCGGCTCCGCGCGGAGCCGCACCCAGACCGAGCCGTTCTCGACCTTCACCTCGTGGGCCCGGGTGGCCCGCACGGCGGGCATCGAGAGGGCCGCGCCGGTGCGGATGTCGAACTTCGCGCCGTGCCGGGGACAGGCGATCGTGTGGTCGCGCAGTTCGCCCTCGGCGAGCGGCCCGCCGTCGTGCGTGCACACATCGTCGATCGCGTAGAACCTCCCCTCGACGTGGAACAGCGCGACCACCTCTCCGTCGGCCTCCACGAGCGCCTTGCCGGGATCGGGGATGTCGCGGACGTCGGCGACGCGGTGGAAGTCGGCCATGGCTCCGCTCACGACACCCGCCGGATCCGACTGCCGATCGCCCGCGCGAGGGCCTCGCGCACGGGAGGGATCGTGATCCGGTCGAACACCTGCTGGAAGAATCCGGCCACGACGAGCCGCGCGGCCTCGTCGGCGGACAGGCCGCGGGCCTGCGCGTAGAAAAGCTGCTCGGTATCGACGCGGCCGCTCGTCGCGCCGTGCGTGCAGCGGACGTCGTCGGCCTCGATCTCCAGTCCGGGGATCGAATCGGCACGGGCCTCGTTCGAGAGCATGAGGTTGTCGTTCCGCTGGTAGCCGTCGGTCTTTTGCGCGGCCTTGTCGACCTTGATCATGCCTCGCCACACGAGCCGCGAGCGGTCCTGCATCGCCCCCTTGTAGAGCAGGTCGCTCTTGCACGCCGGGCTCTCGTGGTGCTGGAGCGTGTTGTAGACCAGTTGCTGACGCCCCTCGGTGAACATGACGCCGTTCACCTGGGCGTCGGCATGCCTGCCCACGAGCGCCACGTCCTGTGCCACGTGAGAGAGCCGGCTCCCGAGGGCGCCGAGCGTCCACTGGAGGCGGCCGCCCTCGTGCACGACCGCCTTCTGCCGGGCGAAGTGCCAGACGCCTGTGTTCCAATTCTGGAGGTTCACCGTGCGCAGGAACGCGTTGCGGCCGACGACGATCTCCGTCCCGCCGCAGTGGAAGCCGCCCGCCGGATGCGTCGCGTCGCCCCCGCCCGACGTCTCGGTCAGCAGCGTGGCCTCCGCACCGTCGCCGAGGACCACGAGCACGTGCGACGTGTCGACGCCGCCGGCCCCGATCGCGGCCACCACCGACAGGGGTTCGGACACCCTCACACCGGGCGGCACGTACAGGATCGCGCTGCCCCTGTGGAAGGCGCCGTGGAGGGCGGCGAACCAGTCGGACGACGAGTCGATCACTGAAAACCAGCGGCCTTCCAGCGGTGCGCCGGCGGCGAGCAGCCTCTCGGCGGACCCGAACAGCACACCCCGCCGCTCGAGGGCGGGGTCGATCTCGTCGCGGATCACGTGGCCGTCGAGCGTCGCGAACCGACCTCCGAGACGGGCCTCCGCCACCGGGCCCGCGATCGGCTCACCGGCGGCATCGGCCGCCGGACCGGGGGAGGCGATCGCCGCCGCGAGCAGGCCCTCCGACGCGTCGCCCGGGGCCGGCGCGGTTCGCAGGCCCCACGCCTTCGGCCTGAAGAGCCGCAGGTCGGTGCGCATCCAGTTTTCGCCGCGGCGATCGGGCAGGCCGAGTTTCGCGAAGGCGTCGAAGGCCGCGCGGCGCCGGGCTGTCGCCCAGGCCGGCAGGGCGGAACTCGAGATCAGGCGCTCGAGGGCGTCGCGATCGAACGCGGCCGACGCAGGAGCGGTCGCGGTGGTCATGCTCTAGCCCACCGACCCTTCCATCTGCAACTGGATGAGCTTGTTCATCTCGACCGCGTACTCCATCGGCAGCTCCTTCACGAGCGGCTCGACGAACCCGCCGACGATCATCGTGCTCGCCTCGGCCTCGGTGAGCCCGCGGCTCATCAGGTAGAAGAGCTGCTCCTCGCCGATCTTCGACACGCTCGCCTCGTGGCCGACCGATACGTCCTGCTCCTCGATCTCGATGTAGGGGTAGGTGTCGCTGCGGCTCCTGTCGTCCAGGATCAGCGCATCGCAGACGACGCTCGACCGGCTCTTCTTCGCCCCGGGCTCAACCTTCACGAGCCCGCGATAACTGGCCCGGCCGCCGTTCTTGGAGATGCTCTTCGACACGATCCGGCCGCTGGTGTGCGGGGCGGCGTGCACGATCTTGGCGCCGGCGTCCTGGTGCTGGCCGGCGGAGGCGAAGGCGATCGACAGGATCTCGCCTCTGGCACCGGGCTCCATCAGATAGACGGCCGGATACTTCATCGTGAGGTGGCTGCCGAGGTTGCCGTCGATCCACTCCATGAGTGCTCCCTCGTAGGCCATGGCACGCTTCGTGACGAGGTTGTAGATGTTGTTGGCCCAGTTCTGGATCGTCGTGTAGCGGCAGCGGCCGTGCTTCTTGACGACGACCTCGACGACCGCCGAATGCAGGCTCTCCGTGGAATACATCGGTGCGGTGCAGCCCTCGACGTAGTGCACCTGCGCGCCCTCGTCGACGATGATCAGCGTCCGCTCGAACTGCCCCATGCTCTCGGCGTTGATGCGGAAGTAGGCCTGAAGCGGAAACTCGATCTTCACGCCCTTGGGCACATAGATGAAAGAACCGCCGGACCACACGGCCGAGTTGAGGGCCGCGAACTTGTTGTCGCTCGGCGGGATGATCGTCCCGAAATACTCCCGAAGCAGGTCCGGATGCTCGCGCACCGCGGTGTCGGTGTCGGTGAAGATCACGCCCTTCTTGGCGAGATCCTCCTGCAGGGAGCCGTAGACCACCTCGCTCTCGAACTGGGCCTTCACGCCGGCCAGGAACTTTCGCTCGGCCTCCGGGATGCCGAGCCGGTCGAACGTCTGCTTGATGGCGTCGGGCACCTCGTCCCACGTCTTGCCCTGCTGCTCGGCGGGCTTGAGATAGTAGTAGATGTCCTGGAAGTCGACGCCGATCCGGCCGCCCCAGGAGGGCATCGGCTTCGACTCGAAGACTTCCAGCGAAGCGAGCCGGAAGTCGCGCATCCACGCGGGCTCTTTCTTCATCTCCGAGATCTGGGACACGATCTCGCGGTCGATGCCCTTGCGGGCCTTGAAGACCGCCGGGGATTCGGTGCGGAAATCGTACTTGTTGATCTCGCCGATCGCGGCGGGGGCTTCGAATCCGGTGGACATGATGCTTCTCCTCGCGGCTCGACGTCAGGCCGGTGCCGGCTCCGCCGTGCGGGTGTCTTCCATCGCCTTCTCGGCCGCTGCGGCCTCCGGATACGCCGAGCGGATCCGTTCGTATCCCTTCTTGTGGAGTTCGGCCGCCAGCTCCGGGCCGCCCGACTCGACGATCCGCCCGCCGAGCATGACGTGGGTCCGGAGCGGAACGTTGTGCTCCAGGAGCTGCTCGTGGTGGGTGATGATGAGGATGCCCATCTCGTGGCCGCCGATCCTGGCGATGCTTTCGCTGGCGAGCCTCACGGCGTCTGCGTCGAGACCGCTGTCGGTCTCGTCGAGAATCGCGAACTTCGGCCGGAGCATCGCCAGCTGCAGGATTTCCGCCCGCTTCATCTCGCCCCCGGAGAAGCCGTCGTTGACGTAGCGCCGGGCGAACTCCGGGTCGATCGACAGATCGGCCATCTTCTTCTTGAGCTCGTCGCGGAATTCACGCATCGGCATGAGCTCCTCACCCTCCTTGCGGCCGGGGTTGCGCACGTTGGTCACGGCATGCCGGAGAAAATCGGCCACGCGGACGCCCGGGATCGACATCGGCCGCTGAAAGGCGAGGAAGACGCCGGCGCGGGCACGCTCGTCGGGCTCCATGGACAGGATGTCGAGGCGGCTGCCGTCCGCACGGACCAGTTCGACGCTGCCGGACGTCACCTCGTACGAGGGATGTCCCATGATCGCGTATCCAAGCGTGCTCTTGCCCGATCCGTTGGGCCCCATGAGGGCGTGGACCTCGCCCCGGCCGATCTCGAGATCGACGCCACGCAGGATCTCCTGGCCCTCGACGGCGACGTGGAGCCCTCTCACGACAAGTTTCTCAGCGGCGGACATTCGCGGTGGTTTCCCTGCTTGCGATGGCGAGATGCCGCGGCTGCGACATCAACCCTGAACCTTCTGATGATCGAACACGAGGTCGCCTTCGCCGACGGGCGAGACGACGTAGCCGGAGTGGTGCGGCACCGGCAATTCGTCGGCGATCTTGCCGGCGCCGTCCCTGCGCTTGGCGATCCGCTGGCCCTGGATCTTGTCCTGGATCCGCATCAGCCCCTCGAGCAGGCTTTCCGGCCGCGGCGGGCAGCCAGGCACGTAGACGTCGACCGGCACGACGAGGTCGACGCCCTTGACGACGTGGTAGCCCCACTTGAAGTACGGGCCGCCGCCGGTCGTGCAGGCCCCCATCGCGATCACGTACTTGGGATCGGGCATGAGGTTGTAGAGGCGGCGGACGCGGCTGGCCATCTTGTAGGTGACCGTTCCGGCCACGATCATCAGGTCGGCCTGCCGCGGCGTGGCACGGAACGCGCCGGCGCCGAAGCGATCCATGTCGTAGCGACTCGCACCCGCGGCCATCATCTCGATCGCGCAGCACGCGAGCCCGAACGTCATCGGCCAGATGCTCGACTGGCGAGCCCAGTTGATCGCCTGTTCC
Source organism: Planctomycetia bacterium (assembly GCA_009926295.1). Taxonomy (GTDB): domain Bacteria; phylum Planctomycetota; class Planctomycetia; order Pirellulales; family UBA1268; genus RGVT01. The sequence continues at coordinate 634 of RFPF01000182.1, read as the reverse complement.
ACCGTGGTCAACACGAGGTTTTCCTCGAATCGGCCTTCGATCCACGGCTTCGACGGGGCGATGGGCTGGGTCATGGTGAAGACTCCTGGAAACGCTTACTGAAGGTGAAACCGCAGGGCATTCGACGCTGCAACGCCCATCTTTTCAAGCAGAACGCTCATCGGCCGCCGTTTGCCTCGCCGCCGGACCCGGCCACCACGCTGAACCGGCAGCAATCGGCCCCGTCGAGCCGACACTCCGACAGTCTTACGTTCGCCCCGACCAGTTCCTGGAGCATCGACCGCTCGGCGACGCAGATGCCCCGATCCTGCTCGGCCAACTCGGGATATGGACACGCATACGCCGTGAGAACCGGCAGCCCGGCACCGGTCGATGCCGTGACGTCGCAGGCGATCCGCCGTTCCCGGAAGAGGGCGGCCACGTCCTCCAGACGCCCGACGGGCGTCTCGCCGCCGACTCGGTCGCGGTACAGCCCGGCCAGCGTCGAGCCGACCCTCGCGAGCATGCCCTGCCGCACCTGCGGCTCACGAATTCCGCGGATTTCCCGCCACAGCGCGATCGCAAGATCACGAAAATTGTCTCCGGCACTGCGGCGGCCGGCATCGCTGAGTTGATAGCGGTGAGAGGGCCGCCC
>RFPF01000181.1 GCA_009926295.1 Planctomycetia bacterium | reverse complement strand
TCGCCACGGCGTCCCGAGGGAGCCGGTGCTCCTGATGGCGGGCCGCCCGAGAAGGAGATGGAATGGGGCGAGCAGGATCTCGCGCATGCCCGCAACGCCGCCGACCTTGCGATCGAGCACCTGCGTCGGGCGGTCGAATCGGGCGACACCGAGGTGCTCGATCGGCTCGGGTGGACACGCGACCAGGCCAGGGCCTTCATCGATCGCTGGGAGAGGATGCAGCGGATGGCCGAGAGCTCCGATCCGGTCGAGCGTGGCGAATTCGAGCGTTCGATGCGCAGCCTGGGACTGCGGCCCGACGGCGTACGGAGCTCCCGCGACGTGCCCGCCGACGCCCGGGGTGGGCAGGCGCAGGGCCGAAGGAGCCGCCCGCCGAGTGATTATTGGGAGCAGTTCAAGGCCTACACTCAGGGCACGAGCGGGGAATGACGCCGACATTCGAGGGACCGAGATACCTGGTCGCCTTCGGCCCGAAGCGCGTCCCCCACTGCTTCACCGACGTCCTCATCCTCGGCGGCGGTCTGGCCGGCCTGCGAGCCGCGCTCGCCGTGGACTCCCGACTCTCTGTGACCGTCGTCACGAAGAACGACCTGCAGAGTTCCTCCAGCCAGTGGGCCCAGGGCGGCATCGCCGGCGTTCATGATCCCGAGGACCGGTTCGACAACCACGTGGCCGACACGCTCGATGCCGGCGGGGGCCTGTGTCACGAGGACGTCGTGGAGTCGGTGGTGCGCGAGGCCCCCGCACGGATCGCCGAACTCAGTGCCTGGGGCACGAAGTTCGACGAGAGGGACGGCGCGCTCGACCTCGGTCGTGAGGGCGGGCACAGCCACCACCGCATCGTGCACGCGTTGGGCGATGCGACGGGTCGCGAGGTGATGCGGGCCGTGATCGAACGGGCGGCCGCGCTCGACAACCTCGAGGTCTGGCCCGACACGTTCACGATCGACCTCATCACCGACGCAGGCGGCTGCCGCGGCGCGCTGGTGTGGAACAAGGCACACGGCAAGACACTCGTGTGGGCGCGACGCACGATCCTCGCGACCGGAGGCGCCGGGCAGCTCTATCGGGAATCGACCAACCCTGACGGAGCCAGCGGCGACGGCCTGGCATTGGCATGGCGGGCGGGCGCGACGCTCCGCGACATGGAGTTCATGCAGTTCCATCCGACGGTGCTCTACATCGCCGGCGGCGCCCGCAGCCTGATCACGGAGGCCGTGCGCGGCGCCGGCGCGAGGCTCGTCGACCGCGAAGGCCGGCGGTTCATGCCGGAGTTCGACGCCCGGGCCGAACTCGCGCCGCGCGACGTCGTCTCGCGAGCGATCACCGTGGTGATGCACCGCACGCACCATGCGAACGTGTACCTCGATCTGTCACACCTCGACCCCGACATGGTGCATCGGCGGTTTCCGGGCATGGCGCAGATCTGCGCGAAATTCGGACTCGATCTCGCGAGGGACAGGATTCCCGTGCGGCCCGGCGCCCACTACATGATCGGGGGCGTGGAGGTGGATGCGGACGGCCGGACGGATCTGCCGGGCCTGTTCGCGGCCGGGGAGGTGACGTCGAGCGGTCTGCACGGGGCCAACCGACTCGCGAGCAACAGCCTTCTGGAGGGTCTCGTCTACGGGGCGCGTGCCGGCCGGGCCGCGAGCGCAGACGTGCTCGCAGCCGCCGCCGGCGATACGCTGCGGGTGCCCGATCTTGCGAACCCGAAGGGTGGAGACATCAACGGCAGCCTCGACCTCGCCGACATCCGCAACTCCCTCCGCAGCCTGATGTGGAGGCACGTCGGTGTGGAGCGGTCGGGCGGCTCGCTCGCCGAGGCGCTGGACACCGTCGAGGGCTGGTGCGGCTACGTGCTGCCCCGCCAGTTCGCCGATCCGGAGGGCTGGCAGCTGCAGAACATGCTCGAAGTCGCCCGGCTCATGATCCGTGCGGCCCTCGAGCGGCGGGAGACCCGGGGCGTGCACGTGCGCGGCGACTTTCCGCGGACGAGCGACGCGTGGCGGGCCCACATCGGTTGGCGGCGGGGCCGACTGGAGCCGCTCGTCGAGCCGCTTCCGGGGACGGCTTCTCCCGAGCATTCCCGGACGGGCGTCGCTGCCGCCGGGGGATTGCCGAATGCGGCGGCTGTGGGCAAAAATTGAGGTTCCGCGAAAATCGTGTCGCCGCTCCCCGACCAACGGCTCGGGCTGCGGTCGCCTCCCTGCCACCATTCCCGCGTGCTGACCACCCATGCCCGACGCCCGCTCCGCCGAAGCCATGATCGAGGCCGACGGCCTCACGAAGTACTACGGCCCCTTCATCGCCATCGAAGACATCTCGTTCCGCGTGCCCCGCGGCGAGGTGGTCGCCTTCCTCGGGCCGAACGGCGCCGGCAAGAGCACGACCATGAAGATCCTCACGGGCTACCTGGCTCCCACCGCGGGCACCGCGCGGATAGCCGGCCACGACATGTCGACCGACCGGCTTGCCGGCGCGGAGCGGCTCGGCTACCTGCCCGAGAACGGTCCGCTCTACCCGGACATGACGCCGCGGAGCCTTCTGGAGTTCTTCGCCGATGCCCGCGGGCTCTCCGGCGCGCGGCGCGAGGAGCGGATCGAGGCCGTCGTGAAGCAGTGCGAACTCGGCAGCGTGATCGGCAAGGCGATCGGCAAGCTCTCGAAGGGCTATCGCCAGCGGGTGGGAATGGCGCAGGTGCTGCTGCACGAGCCCGACGTGCTCATCCTCGACGAGCCGACCAGCGGCCTCGACCCGAACCAGATCCGCGAGGTCCGCGAGACGATCCGGCGGCTCGGCGAGCGGAAGACCATCCTGCTGTCCACCCACATCCTCCAGGAGGTGGAAGCGCTGGCCGACCGCGTGATCCTGATCGCGGAGGGACGGCTGCGGTTCGACGGGACGCCCGCGGAACTCCGCCGGGAGGGACGCGGGCTCGACGAACGATTTTACGAACTCACCCGCTCCGCTTGAGCGGAGCGGAGGCCGGGCTGCCGCGGGCGGGTGATCGCGGTTCCATGCCGGCCGTGGAGGAAACGACGATGGAACGAGGAGCTGATCAACCATGAAGTGGCACGTTCTCGACGCGGTGTTCAAGAGGAACTTCGTCGCCTACTTTTCCAACCCCACCGGCTACGTCTTCATCTGCGTGTTCGTCCTGCTCGGTTCGCTGGCGGCGTTCTGGCCGCCCGAGTTCTTCAACTCGAACCTCGCGAACCTCGACCAGCTCAATCGCTACCTGCCCTACATCCTCCTCGTGTTCATCCCGGCGATCACGATGAGCGTGTGGGCCGACGAGAGGCGGCAGGGCACCGATGAACTCCTGCTCACGATTCCCGCGAGCGACTGGGAGGTGGTGTTCGGGAAGTACCTCGCCACGGTCGGGATCTACACCGTGGCCCTCCTCTTCTCCTGCATCTGCAACCTCGTCGTCCTTCTGCGCTGGGGCACGCCCGACGGGGGGCTGTTCCTCGCGAACTACCTCGGCTACTGGTTCGTCGGCCTGGCGATGCTCTCCATCGGCATGGTCGCGAGTTTTCTCACGAGCAACCTCACGGTGGCCTTCATCCTCGGCCTCGCGCTCAACGCGCCGCTGGTGATGGCCGACCAGGCGGGCTCCGTGATGGGGCCGAAGCTCGCCGAAGGCATCCGCGGGTGGAGCCTGGCCGAGCACTTCTCCGACTTCGGCCGCGGGGTGGTGGGCCTCTCGTCGATCGCCTACTTCCTCGGAATCGTCGCGGTGTGCCTGTACGTCGCGATGGTGCTGATCGGCCGCCGGCACTGGACGGGCCGTCGCGACGGCCCGCAAATCGGGCTCCATTTCACGGTACGCACGGCCGGCCTCGTGGCTGCGGCGATCGGTGCCGTGCTCTTCTTCCGCTCGCTCGACCTCCGGGCCGACCTCTCCGCGGAAAGGATCAGCTCGCTCTCCCCGGACACGCGTCGACTGCTCGCGGGCCTCGAGGCCGACCGCCCGATCGACATCAAGGCCTATGTCAGCCCGGCCGTGCCCGAGGACTACGCCCAGACGCGGATCAATCTTCTCAACATGCTGCGGCAGTTCCAGCGGCTGGGCCGCGGGAAGGTGAACGTGGAGGTCGTCTCGACGGAGCCGAAGACGGAGGCGGCGGCGCTGGCGAGCCAGCAATTCGGCATCGAGCCGGTCACGGTGCTCTCCCGGGTGCGCGGCACCTACCGCGACGAGCAGATCTTCCTCGGCTGCGCCTTCACCAGCGGCCTCGAAAAGGTGGTGGTGCCGTTCTTCGACAAGGGCACCCCTGTGGAATACGAGCTCATCCGCTCGATCTGCACCGCGGCCCAGCAGAAGCGGCGTCGGCTCGGCGTCATCACGACCGACGCCGACCTCTTCGGCGGCTTCGACATGATGACCGGCCAGCAGCGGCCGCGGCAGCCGCTCGTCGACGAACTCGAGAAGCAGTACGACGTGGTGCAGGTGGACCCGACCGCGCCGATCACCGAGAAGTACGACGTCCTCCTCGCCGTGCAGCCCTCGGCACTCGGTCCGGAGCAGATGGCCAACCTCGTGGCCGCCGTGCAGGGCGGACAGCCGATCGCGATCTTCGAGGATCCCCTCCCGGTGCTCATGCAGTCGGTGCCGGGCACCGCCCAGCCGCGGCGCGGGCCCGGTGGCCCGATGGCGATGTTCCAGCCCCAGGGCCAGCCGAAGGGCGACATCGGCCAGCTGTGGCAGGCGCTCGGCGTGCAGCTGCGGTCGGGAGCGGGCCGGCCGGCGATGGGGCGGGTCGGCGCCGATCCGTTCGTGGTCTGGCAGGACTACAACCCGCATCCCAAGCTGGAGCTGCCGAGCGAGTTCGTGTTCGTCGATGCCGACATGGGAGGCGGCGGCTCCGAAAAGGTGACGGGCTTCAATCCCGCACAGCCGATCACCGCCGGCCTGCAGGAAGTGCTGTTCCCGTTCCCGGGAGCGCTCGCGAAGGATGAAAAGGCCGACGTGAAGTGGACTCCGCTCGTGCAGACGGGTCCGCGGTCGGGCACGATCGAGGTGGAGCAGGTGATGGGAAACCGCGGCGACATGCGGCAGCTGCGCGTGTTCGAGAAGCCGGGACGTGAGGCGATGGTGCTCGCGGTGGCGATCGAGCGCAAGCCGCCCGCCGCCCCGTCCGCCGCCGGCGAGGCGCCCGCGGCCGGCCCCGCCACGATCCGCGCCGTGATCGTCGCCGACATCGACCTTCTCGACGGGCGGATCTTCGGGCTGCGGAACAGGCCCGACGAGGTGTTCGGGCTTGACTTCGACAACGTCACTTTCGCCCTGAACGTGCTCGACCAGCTCGCCGGCGACAGCCGCTTCCTCGACATCCGCAAGCGGAAGCCGAAGCATCGCACGCTCGAGCGGATCGAGGACACCGTGGCCGAGGCCCGCGAGCAGGCCGACGCCGAGCGGCAGAAGTTCATCGCGGAGTTCGACGAGGCGGAACGTGGAGCCAACGCCGCGATGCAGAAGGAGGTCGGGGAGTTCGAGAAGAAGATCAAGGAGATGGAGTCGGCGGGCGACGCGGACCCGCAGGCGGCGATGCAGGCCGTCCAGCAGCTTGCCAGCCGTCAGCGGCTCGCGCAGCGACGGCTCGACACGAAGATCGAGCAGCTGAAGCGGAAGCGAGATGCCGAGGTCGAGGCGGTCGAGCGGCAGCTCGGGGCGAAGGTCCGCCAGGAGCAGGACCGGCAGAAGTGGCTGGCGGTGCTCCTGCCCCCGATCCCACCCCTCGTCGTGGCATTCTTCGTCTTCTTCCGCCGCCGGGCCCTGGAGCGCGAGGGCGTGTCGAAGACGCGGCTCCGGTGAGCGAATCAAACGTGAAAGAGGAGTGAAGGGTATGGAATTGCCAGCATCCCCGGGTGGCCTGTCGGCCGCGATGCGAAAGACCGTGCTGTTCGTGCTGGGAGGTGCCGGCATGCTCATGCTCGGCGCGGCCGTGCAGCCGCGATTCACCAGTCGTGCGGAGAAGCCGGCGGCGGATCGCGTGCTCTTCCCCGATCTGTCCGACGCCTCCAAGGCGGCGAGCCTCGAGATCGTGAAGTACGACGAGGGCCTCGCCACGCTGGCGCCGTTCAAGGTGGTGCAGGCGGGGGGCGTGTGGGTGCTGCCGTCGCACCAGAACTACCCCGCCGACGCCGGTCATGCCGGGCTTGATCTTCTCCGGGTCGGGCTCGATCACGCCGAACGTCTCGTGGTCGGCCGGCGACGAGCTCACCACGTCGAGCG
>RFPF01000019.1 GCA_009926295.1 Planctomycetia bacterium | reverse complement strand
CTGGATCCCCGAGTTCACGAACCCCTCGGTGCCCGCCAGCTTGATCCTCAGCCGCAGGTCGAAGTTGCCGTATCGCCTGGTCGTGCAGAGGAAGTCGTTGTTTTCCTGGCGGCGGCCGGGTGCTCCGGCCACGATCTCGCCATCCTCGATCCGCCAGACGGTGGCCGTGTCGCCCTCCCAGCCCGTGAATGTCGTTCCGTCGAAAAGCGGAGCGGCGGCGGCAGGGCGGGCGGCCGCTGCGATCAGGAGGCTCGCCACGGCGTGCAGGTGGTGAAAACGGGCCGCGATCATGCCCACACCTGCCGTTTCAGCCGGCCGAGTCGCATGGTCGACGACGTGTCGGGATGGGCGATGGTGCGGTTCATTCCCGTGGTCCTCGATCCGCTCATGGTAACACCACGTCCGCTCGCACGGCACGATGGTTGCCTCGCGCAGCCGCCGGGTTCTATGCTGACGCCACGGTCGTCTCATCTCCACGTGCTCCGGAGCTTTCCGGATGATCCTCGACACCCTGCCGCTCTGGCATCGCTATGCGGCTCTCAATCCCCGGTTTCCGCGGGCGTTTTCCTTTCTCGAACAGGTGACGGCCGACACGGCAAGCGGACGCCACGAGATCGAGGGGGACGATCTTTTCGCACTCGTGCAGCGGTACGAGACCAGGCCCGCGGCCGGGATGCAGCTCGAGGCGCACCGCCGCTACGTCGACATCCAATTCGTCGCCGGGGGCCGGGAAGTGATCCACTGGGCGCCCCTCGCCTCGCTCGCCGAGGCCACCCTCCCCTATGACGCGGCGAAGGAGGCGGCGTTGTTCAAGGCCGTCGATGGGATGGTTCCGATCGGGCTCGAGGCCGGCCACTTCGCCATCCTCTTTCCCGACGACGCCCACATGCCGTGCTGCACGTGGAACGCTCCCGCGGAGGTGCTCAAGGTGGTGGTGAAGGTCGCGATCGCCGCCCAGGGCGGCCCGGAAACATTGCACGCGGAGTGAGCCGTTTCTCTATGATGCGTGCGGGTTTCATCATCCTGTCCACGGCAGCCCGCAGCCTGCCCTCCGCAACCATGCGACGTGTCGTTCTCGCTCTCCTGCTCGCCGCCCCCGCCATCGGCGCCGAGCCGCCGCCCGGCTTCGCGCCGCTGTTCAACGGCCGGGATCTCGCGGGCTGGCGGGGCCGGCCGCACTTCGATCCCGCCAAGGATGCCGAGGGCACGCCCGAGGAGCGGGCCACGAGGGAGGCGGAGTGGAACGCCGACATGGCCTCCCACTGGAAGGTGGAGAATGGCGTGGTCGTGAGTGACGGCCACGGCGTGTTTCTCACGACCGACCGCGACTACGCCGATTTCGAGCTCTCGCTCGAGTGGATGTTTCCCGAGCCCTGCGGCGACAGCGGCATCTATCTGCGCGGCCATCCGCAGGTGCAGCTCTGGGACCCGGCCTGCGACCGCGACTTCAAACACGGCTGCCAGAAGGGATCAGGTGGCCTCTGGAACAGCCCTGCCGGCGCGGAAGGCAAGGATCCGCTCGTGAAGGCCGACAGGCCGATCGGGGAGTGGAACACGACGCGCATCCGGATGCAGGGTGATCGCGTGACCGTGGTCCTCAACGACGAACTCGTGGTGGACAACCAGCCGCTGCCCAACTACTTCACGAAGGGCAAGACGCCGCTGCCAGACCGCGGCCCGATCCAGATCCAGACGCACGGGGCCCCGATGCACGTGCGCAACGTGTTCATCCGTGAACTCGGCACGCTCGACGGCTCGGGCCCGGGGTGGCGGGATGTCGGCGCGGCCGACTTCGAGAACGTGAACTGCGATCCCGACACCTGGACGTGGAGAAACGGCACCGCCCACTGCACGGGAAAGCCGGTGGGCGTGATCCGCACGAAGCGGCCGCTTACGAACTTCGAGCTCTCGGCCGAGTGGCGGCACCTGCAGAAGGCCGGCAACTCCGGCATTTTCCTCTGGGCCCCGCCACACGTGTTCGAGAGCCTCGCGCCCGGCAAGCTGCCGCCGGGAGGAATCGAGGTGCAGGTGCTCGACCACGGCTACACCGAACAATACGAAAAGGCCACGGGCAAGAAGGCCGACTGGTTCCGCACCGACGGCGACGTGTTCCCGGTCGGCTCCTCCGACATGACGCCGTTTCCACCAACTGCACCCGATGGCAAACGCAGTTTCCCTTCGTCGCGGCACTCGCGCGGGACCCCAGAGTGGAACCATTACTACGTGCGGGCGATCGACGGCGAGGTGCGGCTGTGGGTGAACGGACACGAGGTGTCCGGGGGAACCGACTGCTTTCCGGCGACGGGCTTCATGTGCCTCGAATCCGAGGGAGCGCCGGTCGAGTTTCGCCGGCTGCGGATCCGCGAACTGCCGTCGGGCCACGGGGGCTTCGAGCCGCTCTTCAATGGCCGCGACCTCAGCGGCTGGCAGGGCGCGACCGACGGCTACGAGGCTGCAAACGGCGAACTGCGGAGCAAACCGGGCGTGGGCGGCAACCTGCTCACGGCCGAGGAGTTCGGCGACTTCGTGCTGCGGTTCGACTTCAAGCTCACGTCGGGGGCCAACAACGGCCTGGCGATCCGCGCGCCGCTCACGGGCGACGCCGCCTACGAGGGCATCGAGTTGCAGATCCTCGACGACGGCCACGACAAATACAAAGACATCAAGCCTTGGCAATGCCACGGCTCGGCGTATGGCGTGGCCGCCGCCGAGCGGGGCACGTGCCTGAAGCCCGCCGGCCAATGGAACAGCGAGGAGGTGACCGTGCAGGGCACGAAGCTCCGGGTCGTGGTCAACGGGAAGACGATCCTCGACACCGACACCTCCGCCTTCCGCGACGGCCAGGCCACTCCGGACGGAAAGTCGCATCCCGGCCTCGCCCGCACCCGAGGCCACCTCGGCTTCGCCGGCCATCGCGACGAGGTCCACTTCCGCAACATCCGCGTGAAGCGGCTCTAGGTCTCGGTCGTCACTCCAGCGGCCTGATCCACACGTTGCGATACCGCGTCGGGCTGCCGTGGTCCTGGAGGAAGAGCGGGCCGCGGCCGGTGGCCCGCAGTTCCCTCTCGACGCCGCGCAGGAAGTCCGTGACGCCGTGACGGTAGGGCACGTACGGCGACCGTGGCTCCGTGAACGCGAGTCCGTCCTGAACGAGCTTCCCGTTGAGCCAGGCCGTCACGCTCCCGGCCTTCACGATCCGCCCCGCCGCGTCGCGTCGCGGTGCGATGAAGCGGATGTCGTACACCTGCCACTCGCCGGGCTTCCGCGCCGCGTTCACCAGCGGCGCCCCGAACCGGTAGAGAGCCCCCTCGTCCTGCTCGGTCGGCTTGTCGACCCCGAACGAGTCGTAGATCTGCATCTCGTAGTGGCCGTGGAGATAAAGGCCGCTGTTGCCGTGGGCCTCCGGATCGACCATGAACTCGGCGTGGATGTCGGCGTCCTGGAACATCTCGGTCGAGACGATGTGGTTGGCATGCCCCTTCGTCGTGGCGACGACGAGCGTCCCGTCCTTCACGCTCCAGTCGATCGGCCCGCCCGCCATGCTCGTGAACTTCGCCGGTTCGGTGCCGTCGCCGAAGAGCACGACGGCGCCGGGCGGAGGCGCGACGGGAAGCGGCGTTTGCGAGGGCTTGAACGAATCGCCCGCCGCGGCCCGGTCTTCCACCGCCGGGAGGTGCCTGTCGGCGAAGTCGGCGAACCGCTGCCAGTCATACTCGAGGAGGTCGTGCTTCCCCGACCGCACGTGGTAGCCGATCCGCCCCTTGCCGACCGGCGTGTCCACCGGAGGCCATGCGGTCGTGCCGAGCCCCTCGAGCCCGAAGAGTTTCCACACCGGCTCGGCCGCCACGGCCGCGAGAAACTCGCCGCGCGGATCGGCCCAGCGGTCTTCGACCGCACTTGCCACGTAGAGCGGCCGCGGCGCCGCCATCGCGAGCAGGGCATGCTGGTCGGTCGGCATCTCGGCGGCACGGCCGGCATAGGTCGCGTACTTCGGGCCGAACCAGTGCGGGAACTTCCGCGTGATGTCGGCGGTCGTCTCGCCGAAGTTCCGCCGCTCGAGCGCCGCCCCGCCGCAGCCCGACTCGTTCGACACGACCATGGCGAACCGCTCGTCGCAGGCCCCGGCCCAGAGTGCCGCCTTGCCGTTGCGGGAATGGCCCACCACGATCACGCGAGTGGCGTCCACCTCCGGCAGCCGCACGAGCCAGTCGAGAATCCGCGACAGGCCCCACGCCCACGCCGAGATCGCACCCTCGGCCCGGCCCTCCGGCGTGTCGGGGAAGATGTCGCCGTAGCAGGCGGTGGCCATGCCGTACCCGCGGGAAAGCATCGCCTCCGTGGCACCGGCCGGCTCCGCCTCGTTGCCCTTGAAGTTGAGATACAGGAACACCGGCACGGTTGTGTCGGCCTTCGGCAGGCGGAGGAGGACGGCAACGACCGGGGCATGCGGCCCCTCGCCGAACCGCAGCCGCGCCTCGAGCCGCGTCGCCCGCAGGCCGCTGGGGAGCATCACGTCGGCGCGCACCGGCTCTCCCACGGGAAACACGGGGGCTGACGGCAGGCGGCGGCCGTAGATGTGTTCCTCGAGGAGGGCGAACTGGTGCGGCCGGCAGCGGGTCTTCCAGTCGTCCGGCGACGCGGCCGGCGTACCGTCGGGGCCGGCGAGCACGTCGGGCAGCGTATAGGAGACGACGGCCGCCTCCTCGTAATTCGGCTCGGCGGCATGAATGGAGGCGAACGGCAGCGATCCGTCACGATTCGCCGAGAACACGCCGACGAGCGATCCACCGACGATCGTCAGGGCTATAACTTTATTCAGCATCGACCTCCCCCCGATTCCGCTGCATATTGAAGGAGTCGTAGAATACACCATTCGGAGGTGCACGATGCCGCGAAATCGCCGGCTTTCAGGCGTGTCTTTCGCCGCCCTCGTCGCAGTCACGGTTGGCTTCGGCGTTCCTGCCGAAGCGGCCCGCCCTCGTCGCCCGAGCACCGCCCAGATCCAGAAGATGAAGGAGGAGATGCAGTACCGGCAGCAGGAACTGATCCGGGTCCAGCAGGAGGTCGCGGCCGAGGAACGGAAGCTCTACCTCTCGTTCGACGAAAACGGCAACGGACATCTCGAGGGAGCCGAGAAGGCCAAGTACGACAAACAACTCCACGCGATCAAGACGGGCAAGGCCCCGAACCCGCTCTCGACGATCGCGCCGCCCGGCAAGGGGCCCCGCGATTCGAAGGCCGCAAAACCGTCCGCGTCACCCACGGCGAAGTAGCCCCGGCGCGTGGGTGACATCGCACCGCTCGATCGCCGCCCGGATCCGTTCGGCGAGGTCGCATCGCTCGGCGCGTTGCGCCTCGGTCGCCGGCTGCCGCGACTCTCCCATCGCAAAGCCGCGCAAGCCCGCGGCGATCCGGAAGCCCTCGGGGAAATCCGCCCCGCGGAAGGCGACGTCGAGCAGGTCGGCGATCCGTTGCTGCCGGGAGAACGCGGCCTCGAGCCGGCCGGCCCGCACGTCGTCGTGGATCGCCCGCGTCACCTCGGGCACGACGCCGGCCGTGGCGTGAACGCCGCCGTCGCATCCGGCGAGCAGCATCGGCACGAGGCAGGCGTCCCAGCCGGTGAGGAATGAAAAATCGGGACGAATCGGCCGCACGGCGGCGATCAGCCGCAGCATGTGCGAGATATCGCCGCTCGAATCCTTGATGCCGACGATCCGTGGAAACTCCTCCGCCAGCTGCCTGACGGTCGCCACGTCGATCGGCGACGCGAGCATCGGGATGTTGTAGAGCGTGACATCGATCGGCGTGTGGCGGGCGATCTCGCGAAAATACGCATACACGCTCTCGGCCGAGAGCTTGAAGTAGAAGGGCGACACGATCGCCACGGCGCGGGCACCGGCCTCAAGGCAGTGCTCGCAGGCGCGGAGTGTCTCGGCCACGTTCGCCTCGGCCGCCCCGGCCACCACGGGCACGCGGCCCGCCGCTGCATCGCACACGATGCTCACGATCCGCCGCCGCTCCTCCGCTGTGAACCGGGTGAACTCGCCGGTGGAACCGTTGGGATAGAGACCGTGCACGCCCTGGTCGACGAGCCAGGACACGTAGCGGGCGAGTTCCTCCTCGTTGATCCGCCCGCGGGCGTCGAGCGGCACCATGTGGGGCACGAGAATGCCGGCGAGACGCTGGGGGGTGGGCATGAAGTGGTTCTCCTCGTCGCGGGGTGTCAGGCGTAGGCCGGATGGCAGGCCGGGCCGACCTGATCGAATCGCTTGTAGCCGAGCACGAATTCCTGGTGGCCGAGCGATTCCGACGCCGTTTTGGCCCCGGCGGCCACGGCCAGGGCGAGGCGGTGGATCTCCGCCCCGACCTCGTCGAGCGTGCCCCGGCCCTCGAGGATCCGGCCGGCGTCCACGTCCATGTCGTCGCGGAGGCTGCGGTAGGTCTCGGGATTCGCGCACACCTTGATCACCGGGGAGATCGCCGAGCCCACGACCGACCCGCGGCCAGTCGAGAAGAGCGTGACGTGCGCCCCGCAGGCGACGAGTTCCACGATCTCGGCGTTGTCGTTGACGTTCGGAAAGCCGAAGCGCACCTCCCCGTCGGGCACGACGTCGAGCAGGTAGAGGCCGCCCGCCCGCGGCACGTCGCCCGGCTTGATGAGCCCGGAGATCCGCGCGGAGCCGCTCTTCGCGTACGCCCCCATGCTCTTCTCCTCCTGCGTCGTCAGGCCGCCATCGGCGTTGCCCGGGGCGAAGCTGCCGTGGCCGAGCACGCTGTAGTAGCGGGCCGCCTTCGCCACCGCGTCGACGATCATCTGGCCGAGTTCCGGCGTGGCGGCCCGGGCGGCCATGACCCGCTCGCAGCCGATGAGCTCACCCGTCTCCTCGAAGATGCACGCGGCCCCGTCGGCCACGAGCCTGTCGAACGCCCGGCCGATTCCCGGATTTGCCGTGATGCCGCTCGTGCCGTCGCTGCCGCCGCAGATCGTGCCGACCACGAGTTCGTGCGGGGCGAGGGGGCCGCGGGGCGTGGCTTCGAGCCGCCGCTTCACGTCGCGAACCCACTCCCGGCCGCGTTCGATCGATGATCGCGTGCCGCCCGTCTCCTGGATCACGAGCGTGTCGGCGGGGCGGCCGCTCGCGCGGATCGCGTCGAGGAGCCCGCGGCGATTGAAGCCCTCGCAGCCGAGCGACACGAGCAGCGCCGCTCCCACGTTCGGATGGGTGCAGAGCGCCTCGAGCATCCGGAACGCGTAGTCGTTGGGATAGCAGCCGCCGAAGCCGATGAGATGCACGTCGGCCTCGCGGAACGGCAGCTGGATCTCGCGGGCCACGTGATGGGCACACTCGACGAGATACACCACGGCGACCGTGTTCCGAATCCCCTTGCGGCCGTCGGCCCGCAGGAACGCATCGCCGCGAATGGTGTTCATCGCCCCTCCCTGTAGAGCCGCGCTCCGTCGAGCGTGTAGGTCGGCAGGTAGTCGCTCCGCATGTTGTGGAGGTGGACGTGCTCGCCCGGCTCGATGTCGCAGGTGGCCGAGCCGATGGCCGCGCCGTATTTCAGGATCTTCGTGCCGGCGGCGATCCGCCGGAGGGCGAGCTTGTGGCCGAGGCCCAGAGGTCCCCGCATCGCGACGGGGCGGCCGTCGATCTCCACGGTGTCGCCGGGCTGCACGCTCCGCGCGAGGACGACGACGTTGTCGAGCGGCGAGAGGTGGATCACGTGCATCGATTCACCCCCCTGCGCGGAGCCGGTAGAGCACCTGCGTGCCCTCGTCGGCCCAGCCATGGTCAGCGGCGGTTTGGTAAAGCCGTTCGGCCACGGCGAGGCCGGGCAGGTCGAGGCCCGCCCCGGCGGCGCAGTCCCGGGCGATCGCGAGGTCCTTGAGCAGGTGCCTCACCATGAAGCCCGGCGCAAAATTCCCCGCGAGGGCCCGCGGCGCGAGGTTCGAGAGCCCCCAGCTCCCCGCCGCACCGCCGGCGATCACCCGCTGCACGACGGCGGGGTCGAGCCCGCCGGCTTTCGCATGCGCCAGCGCCTCGCACCACGCCACCATCCCGATCGCCACGGCCACCTGATTGGCGAGTTTGCACCGCTGCCCCGCCCCCGCCGGCCCCATGAGCGTCACCGACTTCCCCATGAGCGCGAGGATCGGCCGCGACCGCTCGAAGTCGGCCGCGGTGCCCCCTGCCATGATCACGAGCGCCGCATCCCGCGCCCCGACATCGCCCCCGGTCACGGGCGCATCGAGCGTTGCCAGCCCGCGGGCCGCCGAAACGGCCGCGATCCGCTCCGCGAGCGCGGGGCTCGACGTCGTCATGTCGACGAGCAGGGCGCCCGTCCGCGCCCGGTCGATGATCCCCCGTCCCGACGGCACCGCCTGCGTGCCTCCGAAATACACCTCCTCCACATCGCTCGGCAGCCCCACCATCGTGATCACGACATCAGCCGTTGCGGCCACGCCGCCCGGCGTGTCGTGCCACGTCGCCCCGCGGTCCACCAGCGGCTGTGCCTTCGCCCGCGTGCGGTTGCACACGTGCAACTCGTGGCCGGCCGCGAGCAGGTGCCCGGCCATGCTCCCGCCCATCACGCCCGTGCCGATGAAGCCGATCGCGGTCATGGAGCCTCGAAAAAAACCTCGGGCTGCGTGCGGGCGAGATCGGCCACGGGCACGCTCACCGCGACCTCGTCGGTGTGGATGAACTTCGGCCTGTCGACGCACAGGAAGCTCTGCTCGACGTCGGTCGGGTTTTCCCAGCGGTGCGGGTGGTTCCGCGGCCACTCGTGGGCCACGCCGGCGGCGACGGCCGTGCCCTGGAGCAGCAACCCGTCGCCGAGCGCGAGCTCCATCTCGTCGATGTGCCGATGCACGTGGGTCGGAAGGATGGTCCGCGGGCTGATCCGCTCCCGGTACACACCGCACTCGGGGCTCTCGAAGACGACGTCGACGAACCCGAACGTCTTCACCTCCATGTTGGCCGGGAAGTCGCTGCGCTTTCGGCGAATCGTGACCTCGGGCACCGCCCTGCCGGCGAGCGCCAGGGGCTTGGAGAGCCTCACCTCGACCTCCTCCACCTGCGGGCGCGGCACGTCGAGGCTCGGCGGCATCAGGAGCCAGGCGGCGATCGCCTCCGCCGCCGACTCCAGCAGCAGGAAGCGGGCCGCGACGAGGATGAACCGCAGTTCGCCGAGCACGCGGCCGTAGTCGATCGTGTGCGCGATGTGGCCCCCATGGGCCGCCCGCCGGATGTCGAAGTGCATCACCACCTCGAGCTCGACCGGCTGCGGCGTCGCCCGCTCGTTCTCGAACAGCCCGATGATGCAGTCGAACCGCATGCCCCGGAGGGCGAGCTGGTCGTATTCCCGGCGAAACATCATGCGACGCTCAGGCCTCCGCACACCCGGATGGTCTGGCCCGTCACGTACGCCGCCCGCGCGAGGTAAACGACCGCCTCGGCGACGTCCTCGGGGCTGCCTTCGCGGCCGAGCGGCAGCCGCGCGAGGATGTCGGCCCGCTGAGCCGGCGTCGTCTCCGCCGCGATCGCCACCGGGCCGGGGGCGACCGCGTTCACGCGCACCCCGGGCCCGAGCTCGAGCGCCAGGGCCCGCGTCAGCTGCTCGAGCGCCGCCTTCGATGCCAGGTAGTGCGCGAAGTGGTGCGTCGGCGAGTAGGCCCTGCTCACGGCCATGTCGGTGACGTTCACGACGGCGCCCTGCCCCGAGGCCTCGAGCCGCGGCAGGACCGCCTGAGTGAGCAGGAAGGGCGCCCGCACGTTGACTGCGAGCATCCGGTCGAGCTGGGCCGGAGTGATCGTGCGGAAGTCGGCGTGCTCGTAGGCGGCGGCGTTGTTGACGAGCAGGTCGAGGCGGTCGATCCGGGCGGCGAGCCGCGCCGGGCCGTCGGCCGCCGAGAGGTCGGCCTGCTCGACCCGCCCCTGCCGGCCGAGCGTGGCGAGCTGCCTCACCACCCCCTCGGCCTCGGCCACCGAGCGGTTGGCATGCACGACGACATCGTACCCGGCACGACCGAGCGCGAGCACGATCGCGCGGCCGATGCGGATGCCGCCGCCGGTGACGAGGGCCGTGGGCATGGATGGAACCTTCACGTGGGAGAGCCCGGGGCACGGGCGAGCACCGCCTCGATGAGTGTCCTCGTCGGCTCGTTCAGGTGCAAGGCGAGGGCCTCGCGCGGGTCGATCCAGAGCGCGGAGAGGGCCTCGTCGTTGAGCTTCACCCTCGTGCTCCGCGCGCGCGCCGTGTAATTGAAGAGCAGGAAATGGCTGTCGGGCACGTAAAACTCCTGCGAGTCGATGCAGTCCTGCACGAGCACGAACTCGACGTCGCTGATCGCGAGCCCCGTCTCCTCTCGGATCTCGCGGCGCAGGGCCGCGACGGCGCTCTCTCCCTTCTCGATCTTGCCCCCGGGTATGCCGTAGGTGTGGCTCCACTTGTGGGTGAGCACGAGCAGGATCTTTCCATCGGGATTCGAGATCATGGCGCCGACGGTGGCCACGGGATGGTCTCGCGGCGTCCGCTTGGGCCGTGCCGGCCGCGCCGCGAAGAACGGCACCCAATCGGCCTGCGATTGCCACACGAAGCGGGGCTGCGCCGCGAGCAGCTGCGCGATGCCGTGGTAGCCCGAGAGCACGCAGCCGGAGGTGAGGCCGTGCCGCACCGCCGCCTCGACATCGTGCGCGGTGTCGCCCACGAACAGCACGTCGGCCCCCGCACGGCGGCCGATCCGCTCGAGGTGCCCGGGGATCCCCCGCACCTTGTTCGGCACCGAGCCGTGGATCGTCGCCACGAGATCCTCCACACCGCTCGCCTCGCAGGCCGCCTCCAGCAGGTCCTGCCGCAGCGTGGAGAACACGCTCACCGGCGTCTTCTGCCGCGCGAGCGACTCCAGCGTCTCCCGCACGCCGGGAAACAGCCGCCCGCGTCCGACGGACCGCTCGTAGACGGAGAAATAGTGGCGGTCGATCTCGGGGCCCGCCGCCGCCACGCCGTGCCGCCGGTAGAAGCCGAGCGCCGGGAGCGTGAAGCCGCGGTCGAAATCGGCCCTCGTGATCCGCCGGCCGCCGAGGTCGAGAATGGTCCGCTGCGTCGCGAGGAACGCGGGCGTCTGGTCGTCGTAGAGCGTCCCCGACCAGTCGAAGATCACGTGGGAGAACGGTGGCGGCATGCGGTGACGGGATCCCGGGCGGACCGTGCGAGTATACCGCCGCAAACGCCTCGATTCGTCCGCTGGGAGGCGTTTCAGACTACATTGAAACCGATGAGCCGCTCCGCACCCACCGCGATCACGTGCCGCGACGTACGCGTGCGGTTCGCCGCCGGCCGCGACGTGCTCTGCGGCGTCGATCTCGACGTTCCCGCCGGAAGCGTCGTGTCGCTCGTCGGGCCGAGCGGTTGCGGCAAGACCACGCTGCTGCGGTGCATCGCGGGACTGCAGCGGCCGACGGCCGGTGCGATCGATCCGCTGCCCGAGGCGGTGGCGCCCGGCACGCTGGCCTACGTGTTCCAGGAGCCCGCCCTGCTCCCCTGGCTCGATGCCGTCCGGAACGTGATGCTGCCGCTCGACCTCGTCGGCCGCGGCACGCCGGCGGAGCGGCGCTCGGCGGCGGAGCGCTGGCTGGGCGAAGTGGGCTTCGGCCGTGACGACCTCGCCAAGCACCCGGGAGAACTCTCCGGCGGCATGAAGATGCGGGTGTCGCTCGCCCGCGCGCTCGTCACCGAGCCGGCGATCCTCCTGCTCGACGAGCCGTTCGCGGCCCTCGACGACCTCCTGCGCACGCGGCTCACCGAACTGCTGCTCGATCTTCACGCGCGGCACCCGCAGACGATGATCCTCGTGACGCACAACATCGGGGAGGCGATCCTCGTCGGCGACGAGGTGTGCGCGATCGATCGTGGCCGGGTCGGTGGCCGGGTCACCGTCGATCTCCCCCGCCCCCGGCTCGCCCGGGCCCGCGGCGGCACGGCGTTCGGCCACCTCTACGAGGCCGTGTCCGACATGCTCGCGGAGGCCGCCCGATGAGCCGCCCACGTCCTCCCCTCGCGCTGCTCGCGGTCGAGGCGGTGCCCGCCGCGGCCGTGGCCGTGGCGGTCGTCGCGTTCTGGCACTTCGCCGTCGGACACTGGCGGGTGCCCGCGTATCTCCTTCCCTCGCCGACGCAGGTCGCGACGGCCCTCTGGGAAAAACGCGCTGCCCTCGGGCATGCGTTCTGGGTGACGGCCCGGGCCGCCGTGGCGGGCCTCGCGGCGGCGGCGGTGGTCGGCACGGCGCTCGCGATCCTGTTCAGCCAGTCGCGGCTGGTCCGCACCGCGCTCTACCCATACGTGCTTTTCCTGCAGACGGTGCCGATCGTGGCGATCGCCCCGCTGCTCATCACGTGGAGCGGCTACGGGCAGCGGACCGTGATCCTCGTGTCCGCGATCATCGCGTTGTTTCCGATCCTCTCGAACGTGACGGCGGGGTTGCTCGCGCTCGATCCGAACCACCGCGATCTGTTCCGGCTCTACCGCGCCGGCCGCTGGCCGACGCTCCTGCGGTTGCGGCTGCCGACCGCGATGGGCCACCTCGCGCTCGGCCTCAGGATCAGCTGCGGGCTGGCCGTGATCGGGGCGATCGTGGGCGAGTTCTTCGTGGGCCGGGGGAGCGATTTCCCGGGGCTCGGCGCCGTCATGGACCGCTGGCTGGCGATGGGCAAGACCGACGCCCTGATCGCGGCCGTGTTGCTCTCGTCGCTCCTGGGCCTCGTCATGTTCGCGGCGGTGAACCTGCTGACGGACCGCCTCCTCGGCAAGTATGTTCAGGGCACCGGCGAGTAGGTTTCTCGCCCAAAGAGGATTCCATGCATCGATTCACCGCCGCACTGGCCGTGGGCATCCTGCTCGCGGGTTGCACCGCCGCTGAAAAACCGATCGCCGATCCGGCCCGCGGCGAGTCCGTGGTGCTGCAGCTCAACTGGTTTCCCGAGGCGGAGCACGGGGGCTTCTACACCGTGCTCGTGGACGGCCTCGATGCGGCGCAGGATCTCGCCGTGGAGATCCGCCCCGGCGGTCGCTCGGCCCCGATCGCGAGCGAACTCGCCGCCGGCCGCGTGCAGTTCGCGGTGGCGAACGCCGAGGACGTCGTCATGTTTCGCAGCCAGGGGGCCGACATCGTGACCGTGATGACCGCGTGCCAGCACCACCCGCGCTGCCTGCTCATGCGGACCGACAGCGGCGTGAGGTCGTTCGCGGATCTCGGCCCGCGCGGCATGACGCTGCAGGTGCAGCAGGGCCACGCCTTCCTCGAATACATGCGATCGCAGGGGCTGCTCGCCGGCGTCAAGGAGGTGCCCTACACCGGCGGCGTCGCGCTCACGGTGAACGATCCGAAGATGGCCCAGCAGGGCTACGTCTATTCCGAGCCGCTCCTCGCGCGGCAGGAGGGGGCCGAGATCACCACGCTCATGCTTTCCGACATCGGCTTCGACCCCTATTCGAGCGTGCTCGTGACGACGGGCAGGATCGTCCGCGAGCGGCCCGACCTCGTGCGGCGGATGGTGAAGGCGGCGATCGAGGGCTGGCGGCGTTATCTCGCCGACCCGGCGGCCACGAACAAGCGGCTCCTGGAGGTGAACCCCGAGGGGATCACGCCCGAGATGCTCGATCACGGCGTGGCGACGCTGCGGGATCTCTGCCTGCCGGACGGGATGCCGGCGGACCGGCTCGGCACGATGACGGCCGCCCGCTGGGACGAGCTCCTCGCCCAGATGACCGCGCTCGATCCTGAACTCGCCGGAAAGGTGAGGGCCACCGACTGCTACACGCTCGAATTTCTTCCCTGACGGGCCCCGTCGGGAGATCGGGGCGACGTTCGGCTTGCCTGCCCCCGTAGAATCTCGCCGGACTTCCTCCCCGGCATGCACGCCGCCCGACGGCCATGCATGCTCCCCCGCTCCACAGGATCGCGTTCGTCGGCACGTACGTGCCGCGCCGGTGCGGCATCGCGACCTACACCGCCGACCTCCGCGGGGCCGTCGCCGCGCACCTGCCCGATGCGTCCTGCGTCGTCGTCCCGCTCGACGACGGCCACTCCCGCCACGACTACCCGGCCGAGGCGGCCTTCGAGATCCGTGCCGACGACGCCGAGGCCTTCGCACGCGCGGGCCGGTTCCTGAACCTCTGGAATGCCGACGTCGTGTCGCTGCAGCACGAATACGGCATCTTCGGCGGCGAGGCCGGCAGCCACGTGCTCTCGCTCCTCGAGCATCTTCGCGCGCCGGTGCACACCACGCTCCACACCGTGCTGGCCTCGCCGACGCCTGCACAGCGCCGCGTAATGGACGACGTGATCCGGCTGTCGGCACGCCTCGCGGTGATGACCGAGCGCGGCCGCACGCTCCTGCGCGAGGTCCACGGCGTCGCCCCCGACCGCATCGACGTGATCCCGCACGGCATCCCGGGCCCGCCGCGGGAGCCGCCCGACGCCGCCAGGGCCCGGCTCGGGCTCGCCGGCTGCGATGTGCTGCTCACGTTCGGCCTGCTCTCGCCGGCGAAGGGAATCGAGCACGCGATCGAGGCCCTGCCCGCGATCGTGGCCCGCCATCCGCGCGTGCGCTACGTCGTGCTCGGGGCGACACACCCGCACCTCGTGGCCCGCGAGGGCGAGTGCTACCGCGAGGCCCTGAGGAATCGGGCTGCGGCCATCGGGGTGGGGGCACACGTCGTCTTCCACGACCGCTACGTCGACCTCCCGGACCTCCTCTCCTTCCTCGCCGCCGCGGACATCTACCTGACGCCCTACCTCAATGAGGAGCAGATCACCTCCGGCACGCTGGCGTACGCCTTCGGGTGCGGCACACCCGTGGTCTCCACGCCCTACTGGCATGCCCAGGAGCTTCTCGCCGGCGGCCGTGGTGTCCTCGTGCCGTTCGCGTCGGCGGCCGGGATCGGCGCCGCCGTCTGCGACCTGCTCGACGCCCCGGCCCGCCGGCATGCCATCCGCTCGCAGGCTCTTGAAATCGGCCGCGAGATGCTGTGGAACCGCGTCGCGGTGCGGTATGCCGATGCGTTCCGGCTGACCCGCGGGAGCGTGACCGTCAGGCCGCGCCGCAGCGCGGCGACGCCGAAGCTGCGGCGCCGGCCCCGGCCCGAGCCGCCACCGGTGCGGCTCGATCATCTGCTGCGGCTCACCGATTCCACGGGCCTGCTCCAGCACGCCACGTTCGACATCCCAAACGCCGCCGACGGCTACTGCACCGACGACAACGCCCGGGCGCTGACACTCATGGTGCGGCTCGACGACCTCGGCCTCGGCGGGCCGGCCTCCGCCGGGGCGGCCGCGACCTACGCCATGTTCCTCGGACATGCCTTCGTCCCGGAGACCGGTCGGTTTCGCAACTTTCTCTCGTTCGACCGGTGCTGGCTCGACGACGGCGGCTCCGACGACTGCCTCGGGCGGGCGCTCGTGGCGCTCGGCGCGAGCATCGGGAGATCGCGCCGCGGCGGGCTGCAGGGCTGGGCGATGCGGCTGTTCGCGCCGGCGCTCGACGCCCTCCTCCAGACCACGAGCCCACGCGCCTGGGCGCTGGGCATCGTCGCCATCCAGGAGTATCTGCGGCGGCTCGATGGCGACCGGCGGGCGGCCGCCGCCCGGGCCGAGCTCACCCATCGGCTTCTCGACCGACTCCGCGTCACCGCCGCCGTCGGCTGGATCTGGCCGGAGGAGATCGTGGCCTACGACAACGCCCGCCTCTGCCAGGCACTCGTTTCCAGCGGCAGCCGCAGCGGCGACCGTGAGGCCCTCGAGGCGGGTCTCGCGATGCTCGACTGGCTGCTCGGCGTGCAGCGGGCGGCTTCGGGCCGCTTCTCTCCGGTGGGCAGTCGGGGATTTCTCCGGAGGGGATCCCCCGCCGCCCCCTTCGACCAGCAGCCGCTGGAGGCCCATGCCACGATCGACGCCTGCCTGGAGGCGTTCCGCGCCACGGCCGACTCGGCGTGGGAGGAACGGGCGTGGGACGCCTTCGAGTGGTTCCTCGGCCACAACGTCGTCGGCCTCGCTCTCTGCGACCCGGCCACGGGCGGCTGCCGCGACGGCCTGCTGGAGGACCGCACCAACGACAACCAGGGGGCCGAGTCCACGCTCGCCTGGCTCTGCTCGCTCGTCGAGATGACCGCCCTCACCTTCCAGCCGAATCCGCACCATGAAAATCAACCGCACCGGAGTGCTTCTCCGGCCCAACAACGCCCGCGTGCTCTATCGGCCCTTCGAACCGCCGCATCCCCAGCGCGCGATGAAGATCATCGGCCGGATCATGGAGCTCGCGGATGACGAGGCGGAGCGGCTGCTCGCGCAGGTGCTCGCCGAATTCCACGGCCGCCACCAGCGTCTCGTGGCCTTCCTCGAGGAGCGGGCCGAGGCCGTCCGCCACCTCCTCCTCACCGACCGGCCGCTCTCCGCGGCCCGTCGGCTCCTGATCGGCTCGCACTTCACGCAGGAATACGCACTCGAGAGCGCGGCGCTCTTCAACCCCTCGATCGTCTGGCACCCGCGCCAGGACGGCCTGCCTGCGGGCACGCGGCGGTTCATCCTCAGCCTGCGGGCCACGGGCGAGGGGCACGTGTCGAGCGTCGGCTTCCGCACCGGCACGATCGACGCCGGAGGAACGATCGCGCTCACCGCCGCGACCGGCTTCGTGACCGCGCCGCGGGCCGTCGCCGACAGCCGCTACGAGAAGCCGCTGTTCCTGCGCAAGCTCGCCGAACTGGGGATCGTGGATGGTCTCGTCGACCTCGTGTTCGACGGCCTCGCCGACCACTTCACGCTCGGCGACCTCGAGGCGGCCCTCGGCCAGGCCTCGCGGCAGCAGCGGCTGCGGCGGAAGGTGTGGGAGCCTTTCGCCAACTCCATCCTCGCACTCGCCCGGGCCAACTACGAGATCGAGTGCGAGCCCGGATCCGACATCTCCGAACGGGTGCTCTTCCCCTACTCGCCCGCGGAGACCAACGGCATCGAGGACGCGAGGTTCGTGCGGTTCGAGGAACCCGACGGCGTCGTCCGCTACTACGGCACGTGCACGGCCTTCGACGGCAGCGTGATGCTGCCGGAGTTCCTCGCCACCGACGACTTCGTGCGGTTCAAGGTGAGCACGCTCAACGGCGCGGAGATCGCCAACAAGGGGTTCGCCCTCTTCCCGCGGCGCATCCGCGGGGCCTACGCGATGCTGTCGCGGCAGGATGGCGAGAACATCTACCTGATGGAGTCCGACATGCTGCACTTCTGGCACTCCAAGCGGCTCGTGCTCCGGCCGACACACCCGTGGGAGTTCATCCAGGTGGGCAACTGCGGCTCGCCGATCGAGACCCCGCGCGGCTGGCTGGTGCTCACCCATGGCGTGGGGCCGATGCGGAAATACTCGATCGGGGCGGCGCTCCTCGACCTCGACGACCCCGCCCGCGTGATCGGCCGGCTGCGGGAGCCGCTCCTGAGCCCCGACGAGAACGAGCGGGCCGGCTACGTTCCCAACGTGGTCTACAGCTGCGGAGGCCTGCTCCACGAGGGATTGCTCGTCATCCCCTACTCGATGAGTGACTATGCCACCACCTTCGCCACCGTTCCGCTCGACGACGTCCTCGCGGCGATGACGGCGTAGCGTGGCGTTACCCGCGGCCGCGACTGCGCGGCTTCTTCGCCGGCTTCGCCTTCTTCTTCGCCGGCTTTCCCGCAATCGGCTTCTTCGTCGCCCTCTTGGCCTTCTTGGCGGCCTTCTTCGCGGCCCGTGCCGTCTTCGCCTTCGCGGCGACCCTGCCCCTCGCCTTCGAGACCGCCGCCCGCTTCAGCCGGGCCTGGGCGGCCGCGGCGACCTCGTCGAGGAACTCGTGTGCCTCCGCCACGAGGTCTTTCTCGGACACGGGCTCCACCTCGTCGATGATGAACAGCGACAGCTCGCCGCGGCGTTGGGCGTCGGCGAGGGTCTTGTATTCCTCGAGCGTCAGGTCGTCGTGATCGTCGTCCTCGCTCGTGAGGAACTCGAACCCCACGCGGGCCCGGGCATCCCAGCCGTCGACGTGGAATTCGACCCCGTACTCGCGGAAGAGCTGGTTGCGCTTGATGGCGTAGCCGCGGGCCCGGAAGAGCCGGGCGAGGACGTCGCAGCCCTGGAATTCGCTGAGTGTCTCGGACATGGTGCTGGCTGACTCCGGAAGTGCGGGTGGGAACCCGTGGAAAGGATAGTGGATCGTCGCACGTGCCGGCCACCCGCCGCGCCGCAGAGGGCCTGACTGCCCTACGCCGCCTCCCACTCGCCGCACCAGTCGGCCGCGTCGGTGTGGGGCCACACGCCGACGTGCACGAGCTTGTCGTCCTCCAGTTCGGGAAGCGTGGGCGGCATTCTCCGGCACTGCCCCCAGCCGGCCCGGCTGTCGCCGCCGGCCGCCGGCTTCCAGAAACGGCAGCCGCCGCAGGTGGGGCGGTCATCCGCGTTCGCCGGTCGGTCGGGCATGCGGGGATTGTATCCGGCCGGCACCGCCCGCTGCCATCGTCGACGCCCGCGGTCGTGTTGTATACTCCGACAGAAACTGCCGTCTCCGCCGATTGCCACCACCGCCACCGCATGGATCTGCCGATCATCAGCCGCGCCCGTCGACACGGCGGCGCTCCGGCCGTCGAGGACCACGAGGGCACGTGGTCGTATGGCGAGCTCCTTGCGGCCTCGGCGGGCATCGCGGAGCAGTTGCTCGGCGCCGCCGCAGACCTCGCGGAGGCCCGGGTCGGCCTGGCGATTCCCGCCGGCGGGCTCCACGTGGCGGCCCAGTGGGGCATCTGGCGGGCCGGGGGCGTCGTGGTGCCGCTCAGCCAGGCGGCCACCGCCGCCGAGCTCGAGCAGTTCCTCGCCGACGTCCGCCCGGCGTGCATCCTCGCCACGGGTGCGCCGCGACCGGAAGTGGTGGCCGCGGCCGGCAGCCTGGGCATCCCGATCGTGCACCTGGCCCGCGAGACCCTCCCCGCGGCCCGCGGGCTCGTGCTTCCCGCCATCGCTGCCGGACGGCGGGCAATGATCCTCTGCACCAGCGGCACCACCAGCCGCCCGAAGGGCGTTGTCTCGACGCATGCGGGGCTCTCCGCGCAAATCACGTCGCTCATCGAGGCCTGGCGCTGGAGTGCGGCGGACCGTATCCCGCTCTTCCTGCCCCTCTACCACATCCACGGCATCGTCAACGTGATGAGCTCGTGCCTCTGGGCCGGAGGACGCCTCGACGCGTTTTCCAGGTTCGACGCGGCGGCGATCCTCGACCGCGTCGCGGCCGGCCGCTACACGCTGTTCATGGCCGTCCCCACCATCTACGGCCGTCTCGTCGAGGCGATCGCCGGCCTGCCCGACGACGCCCGGCAGGCCGCCGTCGCCGGCTTCTCCGCCCTGCGGCTGGCGGTGTCGGGATCGGCGGCGCTGCCTGCCTCGCTCCACGCCCGCTGGCACCAGCTCACCGGCCAGCAGCTGCTCGAGCGCTACGGCATGACCGAGATCGGCATGGCCCTCTCACACCCCTACGACGGGGAGCGCCGGGCGGGCACCGTCGGCGTGCCCCTGCCGGGCGTCGAGGTGCGCCTCGTCGACGACGCGGGCGGTGTGGTCTCCGGCACCGACGCGTCCGGCGAGATCCAGGTGCGCGGCCCCGGCGTGTTCCTCGAATACTGGGGCCAGCCCGAGGCCACGCGCGACTCGTTCACCGAGGGCTGGTTCCGCACCGGCGACGTCGCCGTGCTCGAGCGCGGGCAATACCGGATTCTCGGCCGACGCAGCGTCGACATCATCAAGAGCGGGGGCTACAAGCTGTCGGCCCTCGAGATCGAGGCGGCCCTGCTCGACCACCCTGCGATCCGCGGCTGCGCCGTCGTGGGCGTGCCCGACGATGAATGGGGCGAGGCGGTGGCTGTGGCGGCCGTTCTCGAGCCGGGCGAGACGCTCGATGCCCAGACGCTCCGCGGCTGGTGCCGCGAACGGCTCTCCCCCTACAAGATCCCGCGGCGCGTCGTGGTGGTCGACAGCCTCCCGCAGAACGCGCTCGGCAAGACGAGCAAGCCGGCCGTGCGGGCCCTCTTCACCGGCGGCACCTGAACGCCGCCGGCGCTGGGGTGTCCCGAGCCCCGCGCGGGGCCGCCGGGCAGCCGCGGCTCAGTAGTCGTTGCTCGTCGCCTCTGCGTTGGCCCGGGTGCAGAGCGAGAGGTACACGCCCTGGTCCATGGCGTACTGCAGGAACCGCACCGAGCCGTCGACCATGGCCACTCCGAAGACGTCGCCGGTGTGCTCCGAACTGGTGCTGGCGATGAAATGATCCCTGGCGATGTCGTATCCGGCCGGCGACCCCGTGCCGGCGGCGGGATCGGGGCAGGCCAGCGTCCCCAGTTCAGCGAGGTTCTCGGAGGCGTTCTTCGGCGACCACGTGTTCGTGGTGCGGTCGTACTCCACGTTCATGCCGGTGATCGACCACGACAGGTATCCCCAGAAGAACGGCGGCGCATAGGCCGACTCGGCGAGCATGATCGTCTTGCTCGTGCCGTCGAGGATCTTCTTGAAGCCGGTGCGGTTTTTCGCGCCGATCGGACCGGCGTATTTCCCCTGGTCGTCGTAGCCGTTGGCGGTGCTCGCCGCCCCGATGTTCGCCTTGTACGTCAAGCGCCCCTTCTGCTGCTGGGTGTGGCCGGTGAGGTCGAACCCCGAGAGCATGTTCTTGGCGATGAGCGGATGGGCGCCGGTCCACGACGGGCAGCGCGACCACTTGATGATCTGGTTCACCTGGAGATCCGTGGCGACCGCCGACGTCCAGTTCGGGGCGGCCGCATTGGTGTAGTCGGTGCGGCCCACGGTGAGATTCGGGGGAAACCTGTCGTAGATGGCCGACTCCTCGGTGAACGGCAGGATCTGCACCATCCAGCTGTATCCGGTGCCGAAGCCCAGCACCGCCGCATGGTCGGTCGTGGCCATGTTCACGAGGCCCCCGCCGTTGTTGCGGAAGTTGGCCCACGGGAGCATGTTGTCGCCGCCCACGACCTTCTTGTCGGCGTGGGAATGCATCCCGATCGAGGCCTGCTTCATGTTGTTGAGGCACGCACTGCGACGCGCCGACTCGCGGGCGGCCTGCACGGCGGGCAGCAACAGGCCGACGAGCACGCCGATGATGGCGATGACGACGAGCAGCTCCACGAGCGTGAAGCCACGGTCCCGATCCTTCGGGGCCCTGCGGTGCGATGTCATGGCTGCGGATCCCGACTCAACGACCTACGACCGCCGGCGCCGAATCATCCAGGACGCCAGCGCCACGCCCACACCCGCCAGCACCGCCGCCCCCGGCTCGGGCACGACGACCATCTGCATCACCTGGCCGCCGTTCGCGGGCACGGTGGAGATCGTCACGCTCTTCGAGGGATCGTACTGCAGGAGGGTCTTGTAGTTGGCCCCATTGTAGGCGAGGGCACCGTTGGCGTCCTGGACGAAGTAGGAGAACGCGGCGGACTGGATGCTCGCGAGGAAGTCCGTCTGGCCCGCGGTGAAGAACCCGCCGGTCAGCGTGCCCGCCTCGACGGCCGCCGGCGTGAGGTAGAGGCTCACCGCATTCGCCGACGTGAGCGATGCCGCGAACGGCGTGCCCCCGGTGAGCCAGAGCACGTCGTTGACGCTGTTCGTCGGGCTGCCGTAGTTCGGCGCCGTTCCCGTGATCTCGAATGCGAACGACAGCCCGCCGGAGGGATCGACGCTCGT
>RFPF01000180.1 GCA_009926295.1 Planctomycetia bacterium | reverse complement strand
GCGGGGCTCGCGAAGGACCTGCCGGAGGTGGCGCAGTACGAGCAGGACCGCCAGGTGCTCGAGGATTACAAGGGCGACCAGATTCCGCGGGCGATGGTGATGAGCGATGCCAGGCCGCGCGAGACGAAGATCCTCGACCGGGGCGACTACCTGTCGCCGAAGGGGGAGAAGCTCGACTTCGCGCCGCCCGCCTTCCTGCCGCCGCTGCCCGAAGGCGTCCCGCGAAACAGGCTCGGCCTGGCGCAGTGGCTGTTCCTGCCGGAGCATCCGCTCACTGCGCGGGTTCAGGTGAATCGGATGTGGCAGCAGTTCTTTGGGACGGGCATCGTGAAGACGACCGAGGACATGGGCGTGCAGAGCGAATATCCGCTCCACATGGACCTCCTCGACTGGCTGGCCGTCGAGTTCCGTGAGCGGGGCTGGAGCCAGAAGCAGATGCACCGTCTGCTCGTGACGAGCGCCGCCTATCGGCAGTCGAGCAGGGTGGCGGCCGAGCATCTGGCGAAGGACCCGGAGAACAGGCTCCACGCCCGCGCGTCGCGATTCCGGATGCCGTCGATGGTGCTCCGCGACCAGGCGCTCGCCGCCAGCGGCCTGATCGACCTGCGGATCGGCGGCCAGCCCGTCTATCCTTACCAGCCCGACGAGATCTGGGAGGCGCTGGCGATCACGAAGGAGCGCGATTTCACCTACCCGGCATCGCACGGTGCCGACCTCTATCGCCGGAGCCTGTACACGTTCTGGCGGCGGACGGTGAGCCCGGCGAACATGTTCGACACGGCCAACCGGCAGACCTGCACCGTCCGCGCGAGTCGCACGAGCACGCCGCTCCACGCCCTCACGACCCTGAACGACCCCACCTGGGTCGAGGCCGCCCGCGTGCTGGCGGAGCAGAGCATGAAGGCGGCCGCCGATCCCGACGGTCGGCTCCAGCATGCGTTCCGGAGGATCCTCGGCCGCAAGCCGACGAGTTACGACCTCGAGACGCTGGGACGGATGCACGCCCGCCAGTTGGCGATCTACAAGGCCGACATCGATGCGGCGAAGCAATTGGTGAGTGTCGGGAAAAGTCCGCGCGACGAGGCACTCGACCCCGCAGAGCACGCCGCGCTCGCGAGCGTGTGCCTCGCGATCTTCAATCTCGACGAAGCCCTCACTCGGGAGTAGGACAGGCTTCAGCCTGTCGGGAATCATGACGGACCTGCACCTCGAAAACGTCCAGCGCGTGACCCGGCGGCAGCTCTTTGGCTCAGCCGGCATGGGGATCGGTTCCGTGGCCTTGGCGTCGCTCCTCGGCCAGGATGCACGCGCCGCAGCCTCGACGGCGGCTCCCGGGAAAGGCCAGCCGGGCCTCGTTGGGCTGCCGCACTTCGAACCGAAGGCGAAGCGGGTGGTCATGCTCTGGCAGGGGGGCGGGCCGTCGCACGTCGATCTCTTCGACCCCAAGCCCGATCTCATCAACCGCGGCGGAGAGGACATCCCCGCGACCGTCCGCGGCCAGACCCGGCTCTCCACGATGTCGAGCGGCTACGCCAAGTGGCCGATCGTCTCACCGATCAAGCCTTTTCGGAAGTACGGCGCCTGCGGCATGGAGATGAGCGAGATGCTGCCGCACCTGGGCGGCGTGGCCGACGAACTCTGCCTCGTGCGGAGCATGCACACCGAGGCCGTCAACCACGCCCCCGGCGTGACGTTCTTCCTCACCGGCGCGCAGGTGCCGGGCCGGCCCAGCATGGGCGCGTGGATGAGCTATGGCCTCGGCTGCGAGACGGAGGACCTGCCCGCGTTCGTGGTGATGACCTCGAGCGACAAGGCGAAAACCTGCGGCCAGCTGTTCTTCGACTACTACTGGGGGAGCGGGTTCCTGCCGAGCCGCTTCCAGGGGGTGAAGTTTCGCAACACCGGCGAGCCCGTGCCTTACCTCACGAACCCAGCGGGCGTCAGCCGCGAGTCCCGGCGACTGCTCCTCGACGACCTCGCCGCGATGAACGCCGCGCATCTCGCCGACTACGGCGATCCGGAGATCGACACCCGCATCGCCCAGTACGAGATGGCCTACCGCATGCAGGCGAGCGTGCCGGAGCTCGTCGATTTTTCCGACGAGCCCAAGCACGTGCTCGACCGCTACGGCCCCGACGTCCACGTGAAGGGCACCTTCGCCTACAACTGCCTGATCGCGCGTCGGCTGCTCGAGCGCGGCACGCGGTTCGTGCAGCTCATGCACGCCGGCTGGGACCAGCACCAAAACCTGTTCACGCAGCTCGAGCAGCAGTGCAAGGACACCGACGCCCCGAGCGCCGCCCTCATCCAGGACCTCAAGGAACGGGGCCTGCTCGGCGACACGCTCGTGGCCTGGGGGGGCGAATTCGGCCGCACGCCCTTCGGACAGGGTGATCCGGCGAACCCGAAGGGCCGCGACCACTTCGGCAAGGCCTATTCGTTCCTGCTCGCCGGCGGCGGCGCGAAGGCCGGGCACGTCTACGGCTCGACCGACGACTATGCGTGGAACATCACGTCCGACCCCGTGCACATCCACGACATGCAGGCCACGATCATGCATCTCGTGGGCATCGACCACACGAAGCTCACGTTCCGCTATCAGGGCCGCCAGTTCCGGCTCACCGACGTGCACGGCCACGTCGTGAAGGGCGTGCTCGCGTGACGCGACATGTCCAACCCGGCTCGTGACTGCCCAGACCCCCTCGCCGGACGTTCGCTGCGGGCCTCCAGCCCTCCGCTCTCTGCATGTCCGCTTCGCTTCCGCCATCCTCGCCTGCGCTCGCTCCCATAGCCCGGCTCTTTGGTCTGGGCAGTCCCGAGCCTCCCCCCTTTTAGTCAAGCCAATCGAGGAGGCTTCGGGCTCCCCGTGTCCCGGAGCAGGCGTATGCAGGCAAGCGGAGCCATGGATGGCGCAGCGCAGCCGGAGTCGAGTGAGCGGAGGACAGGATGTCCGTAGCGAACGTCCGGCGATGGGATATGGGGAGCCCGAAGCGTGCGTCAGATCAGAAGACAGCCGCGGCAAAATGGGCTCAGCGGGGTAATCCGGGTGGGTTTGGCCGGCGGCGGAGAGTCGTCGCGTCGTAGGGGTCGTGCGGGGACGGGGGCCGAAAAATGGCTGAAACCATCGTGGAAAATCGTTGAACCGGGGTCTGGGCTGGGTATCGTCGGTGCTTGAAGGCGGGAGGCGTCGGCACGGGCCGACGCCGCTGGCCGCCCCACCCTGCAGGAAACCGCCGGCATGCCCCTCGCCCAGCACCCCGATCCCGAGGAAGTCGACTGCCTGATCCGCAACGCCGAACTGCGTGACGCGATCGAGCCCTACCTCGACGAGGCCGTGTTCGAGATCGACTTCCGGCTCCTGCCCACGGAGGTGGAGAACCGGTTTCTGGAGTCGATGCTCGCCTGGGAGCAGGCGCCGCTGGTGGCGATCGCCCGCTGGTTCGACCCGCCGCTGGCGATGCAACCGGCCTGCACGCTCGACGACGAGCAGGTACACGGGCGGCTGTGGGAGGTGATCGAGCGGCTGTTCGCGAAGCGGGTCGTCCTCGACCACACCGATCACCTGTCCGACCGGGAACTCTACGCCCTCATTCGCCGAGACATCCTCCCGGCCGCCGTGAAGCGGGTGGATCTGCCCGACAACTACTTCCACTGGGATTGCAGCGCCAGCGACGCCGAGGACATGACCGTGTGGCTCACCTACTACGCCTCCGAACAGGAACGCGAGCAGTGGAGCCTCGACGAGGGCCGCGAACCGCCGCCCCGCCAGACCCCCGCCCATCCGCGAACCCTGCCAGTGGCCCCGGTCTGAGCTGCGGCGCCGTCGGTCCGCGGCGATGAATTTTTCACCGTGCGGTGAGTTTTTCATCGCTGCGAGCGTCAGATCCATCTTGCCGACAGCGACCACAGCCCTTTTTTTCCGCTCGACGCCGAACGTTGAAACCGGCGCGGAACTTGCTTGCTGAACGTGCTTGCTGAACGACAGGTTCGGCATCTCGGGCCCAGCGAGGCTCTTTTCCGGAAAGGCCATCATGCGATTTTCTTCGTCATCTCGCCGCCATCCCTCAGCCTTCACCCTGGTCGAGCTCTTGGTCGTGATCGCGATCATCGGCGTGCTCGTGGGCCTGCTCCTGCCGGCCGTGCAGAGCGCCCGTGAGTCGGCCCGGCGGTCGTCGTGCTCGAGCAACCTCAAGCAACTTGCGTTGTCTTTCGCGAATTATGAAAGCGCGAAGAAGATCCTTCCGCCATTCAAGAGGCTATACAGCGGAAATCTTTCCCCTTCCGCTTCGGGCTGCGAACCAAACATGGCCCATCGGAGTTGGGCACCCGATGTGCTGCCGTTCATCGAAGAGGGCAGCCTGATGCTGGCCTACAATCTGTCGCTCAACTGGTGGGAAAATGAGGATGGATCCGCCCCGAGCGGTGGCACCGCGGGAACGCTTGATGCGCCCGTGACCGGCAACCGCATGCTGGCCCGCACCTTCATCAAGGTGCTGCAATGCCCCTCGGCCCCGGGTGGCAGCCGGATCCAGGACAAACTCGACACACCGCGGAAGACCGGTGCATGCGGCGACTACTTCCTGGTGGGAGGCGTGGGGACGAGTTTCAACACGAACGCTTCGCTGACCACCACAACGGGCACCGTCGCCGTCGGCCCTGGACCGACTGAGACATGGTCCGGATGTGGTGCGTCTGCGGTACGGCCGAAGTGCACGTTGGCGAAAATCACCGATGGCACATCCAAGACGATCCTGCTCGGGGAGTGCACCGGTCGCGAGGACGTGTGGCGCGATGGCACACGGTATCCGGCGAACGCCGATCAGGCCGCTGGCGCGAATTGTGCCCGAGCCCAGGGGGGTGCGTGGGCGACGAATGACAACCCCTACGGATTCGGTGAGAGAGCCACCGGATGGTGTACATCTGGGCCCACATCCGGCGCGATCCCGAAGTCAATGATGAGGGTCAACGGCTCGAACGAATGGGGCTGGCTGCTCCACGGCATGCATCCTGGTGGGGCGCACGTCGCCATGACGGATGGCGCGGTGCAGTTCGTGTCGGAGTCCACCGACGTGCGGATCCTCGGTGAACTTGCCACCCGTGCCGGTGGGGAAACGACCGCCCTCCCGTGATCGGTGCCGGTGTCGCGTGGACCCCTGCCCTATACTTCCCGCCGGAGGTGCCCCATGAACATGTCGCGTCGCTCGTTGTGCTCCGTCGTGGCGATCGCCCTCGCCTGCGCTTCCGTCGCCGCCCCGGCGGCCGACCCCGCCGCGATCAAGGCGGCGATCGAGAAGGGCTCGAAGTACCTCATCGAGCAGGGGCAGGCCGACGACGGCAGCTTCTCGTCGCAGGTCGGGCCGGCGGTCACGGCGCTCGCCGTGACGGCGCTCGCCCAGAGCGGCACGCCGGCCGATGACCCGGCCGTGAAGAAGGGCCTGGAATACCTCCTCAAGTTCCGGAACGCCGACGGCGGCATCCACACGCCCGATTCGAAGGTGGCCAACTACGAGACATCGATCGCGATCATGGCGCTGGCCGCCTGCAACTACGGCGGCCGCTACGCGAAGGAACTGCAGGCAGCCGAGGCGTTCGTCAAAGGTCTCCAGTGGGACGACGCCGAGGGCAAGAACGCCGACGACCCGGCCTACGGCGGCGCGGGCTACGGCAGCAAGGGCCGGCCCGACCTCTCGAACACGGCGTTCATGATCGAGGCGCTTCGGAGCGTGGGCACGAGCCAGAACGATCCGGCGATCCAGCGGGCCCTCGCGTTCGTGTCGCGGACGCAAAACCTCGAAGGCCCACACAACACACTGCCCCACCCGGCCAAAAACCCCGACGGCGGCTTCTACTACACGCCCGCCAACGGCGGCGAGAGCCAGGCCGGCACGCTCCCCAACGGGGGCCTCCGGAGCTACGGCTCGATGACCTATGCCGGCCTCAAGAGCATGATCTTCGCCGGGCTCACCGGGAGCGATCCGCGGGTCAAGGCCGCGGTCCAAGCACTACACGTTCACCGAGAATCCGGGCCTCGCGGACGCCGGCCTCTTCTACTACTTCCACACGGCCGCCAAGGCGCTCGACGTCCTCGACGAGAGTCCGTTCGAGGATGCGGAAGGCGCGAAGCACGACTGGCGGGCCGAGGAGCTCTCCGACGCGATTCTCGCCCGCCAGAAGGCCGACGGCTCATGGGTGAACGAGAACGCCCGCTGGATGGAGGGCGATCCGAACCTCGTCACCGCCTACGCCCTCCTCGCGCTCTCCTACTGCACCCCGTAGGACAGGTTCAGCCTGTCGCGCTTCTGCTCACGCGCCCAATCCGGCTCGGGGTTGCCCCGTACCATCTCGCCGGACGTTC
>RFPF01000179.1 GCA_009926295.1 Planctomycetia bacterium | reverse complement strand
AGTCGCCGGCGGCAACGGCGGCGAGGAGCTGTCGCGACAGGTCGAGGAGTTCCGCTTCGGGCGTTGCGGCGGCGGTCACGATGCGGGCTCCGGGGGGGCCACGAGGCCGAGGCTCACGAGCTTGTCGAGGCACTCGTCGCGCTCGCGGCAACGTTCGAGGCCCCGCCAGGAGTCATCCTGGGCGGCGAGGAAGTCGGCACGCGATGCGGGGAGGCCCCGGCCGCCGCTCTGGGCGACGAGCCGCGAGATCACGCCGCGGTCGAGCTTCGTGAGCCGCATCGCCTCGACCCGGTAGTCGAGGAACGCCTCCCATACCAGCGGGAAGAGCGGCTTCACGATCTCGCGTCCGATCGTCTCGGCGTAGTGGCGGATCTCGAGCTGCGCGTGGGCATCCATCCGCAGCGCGAGGAAGTGGAGGAGGTTGTGGAGATCGATCTTCCAGTAGGCCTCGGTGTAGGTGGAGAGCGGGAGATCCTTGCGGGCCTGCTCGCGCGCGATGCCGGCCCCGAGCCGCTCCTCGTAGACCCTGCGGGCCCGGTCCTGGAGTTCCTTCTCGGCCTGCGTGAAGCGGTGGCCCGCCCCCGCCTCGAGCAGTCCCGCCGAACCCTGCCGGTTCACCGTGGCCTGCACACGCCACTCGTCGTCCGCCGTGGCCTGCATCGAGTCGATGGCGAGCGAGTAGCGGGTCGAATATTCGTTGACGCTCGCCGTGCGGTGGCGGATCCACTGCCGCCAGCAGTCCATCGGCACCCGCACCACGAACTTGATCTCCGCCATCTCGAACGGCGTCGTGTGCGCATGCCGCAGGAGATAACGGATGAGCTGCCGATCGTCGCTCACCTTGCGGGTGCCCTCGCCGTAGCTCACGCGGGCGGCCTGGACGACGGAGCCGTCGTCGCCCATGCAATCGACGAGGGCCACGAACCCGTCGTCGAGCACCGGGAACTTCCTCCACCGGAGCGATTCCAGGAGCGCGGCGCGGTCGGGGCTCGAGGTCGCTGGGGCGGTCATCGCATGGGGTTCCGGGAAGCGGAACCGCACAGGATGGGGCACCGGGAACCGGCGGTCAATCCTTCGCCAAAAGCTCCTGCAAGAGCGTGGCGAGTTGGCGGGCGTCGTCGGACTTCACGACGTGCGCGATCCGGGTCGGCGGCACCCCGAGTTTGGCGAGCGACTTCTCGATCGTCTCCCAGAGCTTGGCCCGCTTCTTGCCCTCGGCGAGGTACAGATCGGTCACCTGCTCACCCAGCCGCTGGAGGAGGGCGGTGTCGAGGTTCTCGTAGTAGTTTTTGACGATCGACTGCTGGTATTTCGTGAGTTCCGCCATGGCCGAGTGTCTCCGCTCCAGTGGAAGGCCTTTCCCGGGCTGGCTACAGTATCGGACAGCGGCCCCAGTCCCATCGAGAGAAACCGATGCCCACGATCACGTTCACGAACGAAAAGAAGGAAATCCAGGTCCCCGAGGGGGCCAACCTGCGGAAGGAGGCCCTGCGGGCCGGCGTGGCCCTCTATCCCGGCATCCACAAGGTGGCCAACTGCCACGGGTTCGGCACCTGCGGTTCCTGTCGGGTGCTGATCACGAAGGGGATGGAAAACACGAGCAAGAAGGGGATCCTCGAGGCGGCGAGGCTCGGCGTGTCGCTCGCCTACATCGGCAACGAGGACACCATGCGGCTGGCCTGCCAGACGAAGGTCAAGGGTGACATCAGCGTCACGACCTGCCCTGCCATGAACCTCTACGGCGAAAACTTTTTCAGTTGACGGACCAGGGCCGCCCACGCGGTGTGATCGGCTTCGATGGCACGGACCATTGGTCAGGCAACGCCTCGGTCATGAAAGAAGTCGTCGCCATCGTGAAGCCGTTCGTGGCGGAGCGGGTGCTCGACGCCCTGAAGTTCGCCCCGCTCGAGGCGTGCACCGTCCGCGAGGTGAAGGGATTCGGTCGGCAGAAGAGCTACCTCGACCAGTACGGTGACAGCGAGTACTCGCTCGCCTTTCTGCCGAAGGTCGAGATCCAGGTGTGGGTGGATGACGCCCGTGCCGACGAGGTCGTGGAGCGGATCGTGAGCGTGGCCCGCACAGGCCGGATGGGGGACGGCAAGATCTTCGTGCTGCCCGCGACGACCGCGGTGTAGTGTCCGACCTACTTGATGAAAATGCCGGTTGCGTACCAGATGCCGTTGGAGCCACGGCGGATGTCGTAGCCGTATGCTGCCTGCGGGCCTCGCACGGCATTCCAGTGGCCCGGCGACTGCCGCCAGCTCGCCACGCAGTCGACGCACGAGTCGAGAAGATCCTGGTTTTCCCAGCTTTCCGCGCACACCTCCGCCGCTCCACCGCGGCCGGCGGCGATCCGCTGGGAACGCGTCTCCCAGCCGTGGTGACCTTGCCGGCGAATCCGGGCCTGGTGGTCGGAGTGCGCCTCCGCCTCGGCGCAGAGCGATGGATCGCAGGTGCCGGAGGTGCTCTGCGGATGCTCCGGATGGATGCGCACGGCGAGGATCAGTGATCTCTGTGTCAGCGATGCCGACGGGAGCGAGGCGAGTTCGTCGATGTGCGCGGGGCTGAACGAGTAGTACTTGCCGGCTGATCGCGGCAGGATCGACACGATGCGGCCCGTGTAGGGGCCCGGAGAATGGTCGACGACGAACACGCCCGGTCCGCGGCGCATCTCCACCAGGCTCTGGTCGCCCGCGAGCGCTGCTCCGCCCGAGTCCATGCCGAGGCGGCAGATCACCCACTGGCGGCCGCTCGTGGCAAAGCGGTCCTGCACGTCGGGCCTCTCGAGACGGACTCCTGCCGGGTCGTCTTCGCGGTTCGTCGCGGGCTCGACCGAGACGAGGAGGAATGCCCCTTCGGCGCGTGCCGCCTCGGCGGCGGCGGCGTAGTCGTCGATGCGTCGGACGACCGGCGTTCGCACCGCGCCGGTCGACGGCGGGGCGGGGGTGGCGCCGGCTGCCTCGGCGGTGCAGAGTTCGAGGATGATCGCGGCGACGATCCCGGCGAACAGGCAGGCTCCGTAGAGCGTGCGGACTGGGTGAGACATCTGCGACATCATGAACGGTCCCTTTTCCATGGGGTGGCGAGCGATCGATGCGTTGTGGCGTTCGCGTCCCCAGTTGGCAAGAAGGGGTGGCTGCAGAAAGCCCGCTGTCGGGGTTGGGTTTGCTCGACTTATGGCCTGGGAGGTTTGGCGGAAGTCTCCCGTGTGCAAGTAGTTGCGCGCGAACGGGTCGAAAATTTGAATAATCGCCGGCAAAAGGGGGGAACGAGATGTCGAGGAAGTTCCTGTGGAGGAAACCGCCGCCATCGGGCTAGACTCCCGGGCCACGTTCGGACGCTTCTCCCGGCCCGCCCCCAGGGCCTCACCTCGCAGGCAAATTTAATGACTACGCCTCGTTCCAGCCGCATCTGCCCGTCGCCTTGGATCATTCTTGGCGGCATGGTCGCGGCCGCCGTCGGCCGGGGCGTCTCCGCCGGCGATCTGGCGACTTTTGCGGGCACCCCGCTGGAAAAGACCGAGTCGTTCCGGCCGGTATCGGAAGCGGCTCTGGCCGCCGCGGCGGCGAAACTCCGGGCGGCCCTCGGTCCGCTCGAGACCCTCCTGGCCCGGAGCCCGAGCGGTGCCGACTGGAAAAACTATCTCGACTGGACGGCCCTTCAGGCCCAGGCAGCCGGCGGTATGGCCGCCGATCCGGCCACGCTTCGCCGGCTGCAGAAACTGCTCGACGCCGGAGAAAACGGCCTCGAAATGCACCAGTTCGCAGCCGTGCGTCGGGCCGTCGCGGCCTACGCCGAGGCGGCCGAGGCCGCGAAGAGTCCCGACGCCGCTGCCACCTACGCGCAGCGTCTCGACAAGCTGGCCGCCGCGGTGGCGGCCGGTGCCGCGGCCGGCACCACGGAGGCCCTCGAGCCCGTCGGCCCGCTCCTTGCCAAACTCGTCGACTCCGGCCAGGCGGCTGCGACCGTAGCCCGCGTGCGCAACGCCGTCGACCGCCCAAATCTCTATCTCGACGTCGATGAAAGCCTGCTCGGGTCGGCGGTGAATCGCGTGGTCGACGAGCATTCGCCCATCAACGACACGGTGCTCGGCACGCGCGTCCGCGGCACCGGGCACACGCAGGGATTCGTGCTGCTCGACTTCGTGCCGGCGCTCGATCGGGCGATCGTCGACATCGCGCTCGACGCCACCAACCACTCCGACACGCGGGGCTCGAAGGGCCCCGTCACGGTGCACACCCTCGGCACCACGAAGGTCGACGCGCGCAAGCGAATCGTGATCGACGATGAACGGGTGACGGCGCTGCCCGTGGAGGCCCGCGCGTCCACCTCCACGCAAACCGCCGGCATCGGGGTGAACAGTCGCTTCGGGAAAAACTTCATCCGGAAGATGGCCACACGCAAGATTTCCGAGATGCGTCCCCAGGCCGAGGCGATCTCGGAGCGAAAGGCCCGCGAGCGGGTGCGACACCAGTTCGACACGCAGACCGCCGGGGCGATCGCGAAGGCCCAGTCGGACTACCAGTCGAGGTTTCGCCGGCCCCTCATGGAGCGGGGCTGGTATCCGGAGATGCTGCACCTGAACACGACCGACGCGACACTCTCCGTCGTCGCCCGCAAGTCCCTGTCCGACCAGATCGCGGCCTTCACGCCGCCGCCCGCCGTCGATCCCGATGCAGTGATGGCCGCACGGGTCCACGAGACGCTCGTCAACAACACGGCCGAGATCACGCTCGGTGGTCGCACGATCACGCAGGAGTTCGTCGAGGAGCAGATCAGGAAGAACAACGTGGCCCTGCCCGAGGCCCTCGGCAACGAAACCGACCAGCCGCCGTGGTCGATCACATTCGCGAAGCAGAAGCCGGTGGAACTCGACGCCGACGACGGCCGTGTGAAAGTCACGGTGCGCGGCACGAAGTTCACCTCCGGCGAACGCGAGTTTCCCGCGATGGACATCTGGGCCGCCTATCGGATCGAGCCGGCGGATGGAAAAATCCGACTCGTCCGCGACGGCGACGTGCAGATCTACCCCCCTGGATTCGTGCCCGGCGGGGGCGAAAAGCTGACCGTGGCGGAGACGTCCTTGCGGCGGATCCTCCAGAAGCGGTTCGGCAAGGTGTTCAAGGAGGTGGTGGACGTCGAGCCGCTCAAGATGCCTGGGCAGCTGGAGGCCGCCGGGCCGCTCCCGATGGAGCAGCTTGTCGCCCGCAAGGATGGATGGGTGGCCGCCGGCTGGCGGAAGAAGGATCCGGCCGTCCCCGCCTCGGGGCCCACCCTGGCGGCACTCGCGCCGTGACGAAGGCCGATCTCCTCGCGGCCCTCGACGCGGCCGAGGCCGGCCGCTGGGAGGAGGCGCACGGGATCGTGCAACGCGACGAGTCCGACGTGAACGCCTGCTGGATCCATGCCGTGCTGCACGCGATCGAGGGCGACCGCGGCAACGCCCGTTACTGGTTCGCGAAGGCCGGCAAGCTCGACCGCGCCGACAACGACACCGCGGTGGAGCTTGAAGCGATCCGAGCCATGCTCATGAAGTAGCGACAGGCTTTTCAGCCATTTTCGTCAACTCGCCCAATACGTCGTCGGAGCCGGCGGTACGCTGCTCCATCGCCGAGGGCGATCGCTAGTCCATTCTCAACTGTGATGGTGGGCTTGGAGTAAGCCGCGTATCTGCCCGTCGGCTCTTCCGCATCGCACCGACCGTCTCCGCCGCCTTCCCCTTTCCAGTCGAGGAGGCTTCGGGCTCCCCGTGTCCCGGGAGCCGGCGTTGCTCACCAGCGAAGCCAGGATGGCGCAGCGTGAGTGAGTCCGGGTGAACGCAGCCCAGGAGGGGCGCAGTGAACGTCCGGCGACGGGATACGGGGAGCCCGAAGCTGGCGCTCATTGTGAATGGCCGAAATTGTTCACTTGAGCTTCGGGACCAAAGCCTCGAAGGGGCGGATCCAGATCGAGCGGAACTGGACCGGGTTGCCGTGGTCCTGGAGGCGGATCGGCATGGCGTCGGCGTGCGCCGTGTAGCTCGGCGGAGCGTTGAAGAACGTGTCTCCCTTGATCACGGTGTCGGAGTGGATCGCCACACCGTTGTGGAGCACGCTGATACGGCCGGGCTTCGCGGGCGACCCGTCGGCTGGGAACCGCGGCCGAGTGAAGAGGATGTCGTAGGTCTGCCATTCGCCCGGCCTGCGGCAGGCGTTCACGGCGGGCGGCTGCTGCTTGTAGAGGGCGCCGCACTGGCCGTCGAAGTAGGTGACGGGATTGTCGGTGCCGTCCTGAAAAGAGTCGAGGATCTGGATCTCGTACCTGTCCATGAGGAAGACGCCGGAGTTGCTCCGCTGCTGCCCCTTGCCCGCGGTGTCGGCGGCCGTGCGAAACTCGACGTGGAGCTGGCAGTCGCCGAAGCCCTGCTTCGTCCGGATGTCGCCCTTTCGAACCGTCGCGATGCCGTCGGCCACGCTCCATCCGCCGCCGTTGTCCCACTGATCGAGGTTCGTGCCGTCGAAGAGCACGATC